>JAGRJB010000343.1 GCA_020442965.1 Pseudomonadales bacterium | reverse complement strand
GCTGGCGGCGGTGTCGACACTGCGAGCGACCGGCTGGTGGTGGCCGGCAACGCCGGCGCTGGCCGCTTTGTTAGTGGCCTATACGCTCTGGAGTTGGCGGCGCCTGGAAGCGACCCAGCGCTATCTGCAGGAGGAGTTCGCCCGTCTCGAGCAGCAACCGCGCGTATTGCCGTCGTTGCGCGGGATTCGTCCCAGTGATCCGCCGCGCGAGCGTTTCGGCGACGTCATTCAGCAACGCATCGATATGGCGCGCGATACCGTGGCCGAAATGCGTCGATTGCGACGGTTTCTCGCCGGTACTGTCGCGAGTCTTCCCGACGCCACCCTGGTCGTGACGGGCGGTGGTGAGGTCCTGCTGGCCAATGCAGTGGCGGCCGAGTTGTTTGGGGTGGCGGACGCGCACGAACTGCATGGTCGCGATGCTGCGCCACTTGCCGCGCCCTACCTGGCGGGACAATCGCAGTCGCTGGCGCAACTGCTCGCGCGAGCGCCATGCATGGTAGAAACGCACGACGCTGAGGGGCGCGAATATCTGGTCCGCATCGCACCGCTGACCGATGCTGATGGCGCGACCACGGCCTCGATCGTCGAGTTCGCCGATGTTTCTGTCTTGAAGCGAGCATTGCGCGAGCGCGAGGATCTGATTCGCTTCATTTCGCACGACTTGCGCAGTCCCGCGTCGTCGCTCCTGGCGCTGGCGCGAATGCAGCGGGATCAGGCGCGCGCGCTGTCGCCCGACCAGTTCGTCACGCGTACCGAATCGCTGGCAAACCGGTCGCTGGCGCTGGCGGAGGGATTCCTGGCGCTCGCACGGGCAGAGTCTGTTGCGGTGGAATCCTTCGCGGTATTCCAATTGCTCGACGCGGTGTGCGACGCGCGCGACGAAGTGTGGGCAACGGCCGCTGAACTCGGCGTGACCCTGCGACTCGATTCGCCGCAGCCCGGTGTGTGGGTGCACGGATCGCGCGAATTACTGAGTCGCGCCGTGATGAATCTGCTGACCAACGCCATCAAATACTCCCCGCATGGCGCTGAGGTCTTGGTGCGATTGACGCCGGTGGCAGGAACCGTCGAAGTGCGTGTGACGGACCGCGGGCCAGGCATAGGCGCAACGGCGCGCGACTCGCTGTTCAAGCGCTTCCGGCGGGTGAAGCGAACATCGCTCGATGACCCGGGTGGCATTGGCCTGGGACTCGCGTTCGTAAAACTGGTGGGCGACCGTCACGGTGGCAGCGTTGGTGTCGATAGCACACCCGGCGCAGGCAGCGAATTCTGGTTGCGGGTGCCAGAGGTGCCGGCCCCGGAAGAGTCCGCGCAGTCGGATAACCCAAGGTAGAATGCACGGCCCTGTTAGGAGTTGAAATGCCAGTGATTACACTGCCAGATGGCAGTCAACGAAACTATGACGAGCCGGTAACGGTTGCTGCGGTGGCCGCGAGCATCGGCGCGGGGCTGGCCAAGGCTGCACTTGCTGGTCGCGTCGCAGGCCGGCTGGTCGACACGTCGTATCGAATTGCAAACGATGCGCGAGTCGAGATCGTCACGGACAAAGATCCGGCTGCGCTCGACGTGATCCGCCACTCGACTGCGCATTTGCTGGCCCAAGCCGTACAAGCATTGTTTCCGGAGGCGCAGGTAACGATCGGCCCGGTGATCGAGGACGGGTTCTACTATGACTTCGCTTATAAGCGGCCGTTCACCACTGAAGATCTGGCGGCGATCGAGGCGAAGATGCGCGAACTCGCCGCGGCGAATCTGCCGGTGACGCGCCGCGAGCTGCCCCGCGATGAGGCCGTCGCGCTGTTCAAGGGCATGGGCGAGCATTACAAAGCCGAACTCATCGCGAGTATTCCGTCGAACGAGCCGATCTCGCTCTACGGCCAGGGTGAGTGGTTCGATCTGTGCCGCGGTCCGCACGTGCCCTCGACGGGCAAACTGAAGTCGTTCAAGTTGATGAAAGTGGCCGGGGCTTACTGGCGTGGCGACTCACGCAACGAGATGTTGCAGCGGATCTATGGCACCGCCTGGCTCAACGACAAGGACCTCAAGGACTACCTGCATCGGCTGGAGGAGGCCGAGAAGCGTGATCATCGCCGCATCGGCCGCGAGCTCGATCTGTTCCATTTCCAGGAAGAGGCGCCGGGCGCCGTGTTCTGGCATCCCAAGGGGTGGCGCATCTTTCAGACGCTGATCAGCTATATGCGAGAGCGGCAGTCGGCCGCTGGCTATGCAGAGGTTAGTGCGCCCGAGCTCATGGAAGTTTCGCTCTGGCAGCAGTCAGGCCATCTGGAAAAATTTGGCGAAAATATGTTTCTCACCAAGACGCCGGATGAACGCACGTTTGCGATCAAACCGATGAACTGCCCGGGGCATGTGCAGATTTTCAAGCAGGGTATTCGCAGCTACCGCGACCTGCCGATCCGCTTCGGCGAATTCGGCAAGGTGCACCGCTAC
>JAGRJB010000342.1 GCA_020442965.1 Pseudomonadales bacterium | reverse complement strand
CCGAGGCCGAATGGGAATACGCTGCTCGCTATGCAGCTGAGGGTAAGGTGCATCGTTACAGCTGGGGAGATTCTCTGCCGGTTCCCGGCAATATCGCCAACCTGGCGGGAACTGAGGCGCGCGACGTCGCGGGAGTCGCGCTGCCTGACTATCACGATGAATTTGCCGCGATCGCGAAGCCGCGGCAATTTCCGGCCAATGCGCTCGGTCTCTACGATATGACGGGGAATGTGTCGGAATGGACGACCGATCTTTATTCGTCGTACGTCGATGCCACTGCCGCGACCGATCCCCGCGGGCCCGCGGAAGGCCAGCAACATGTTATGCGTGGTGCGAACTGGCGCACCAGCAGCGTGTCTGATCTACGCCTGGCCTGGCGCGATGGCGCAAGTGGGCCAAGCAATACGCTCGGATTCCGGGTAGCGCGCTACGTCGCGCCGTAACAGAGGGTTCAATCGATGAGTCAGCCGATGCACAATACTTGGCGCATGATCATCGCGACGGTGTTCATGTCGCTACTTGTCATGGCCGCGAGCCTTGCCGCACTGCGTGCGCAGGAGTCGCGGCCCGCGGAGCAATCGACCGACAGGTCGACTGACGAAGCCGCCGCCGACGAGCCCGAGCCGGCGGCGGCGGATGAAGCGCCCGATCTGAAGATGTCTGCGGACTCCAACATCAGTTTTCCGGTGGATATCTGATGACCCGTCGCGCACCTAACGAGTTGTTCTTCACGCTGTTCGTGCTGGCGATCGCCATCCTGATCGTGCACAGCGCCTATGTGTTGCACGTGCGCCCGACCGCGCAGGCGATCTTGCAGGCCGATCGCCTGGCACAGATTCGCGATCCAGGCTATGTCAGCCAGCGATCGTTCTACGTGCTGATCAAGGACTACGAGCAGGAAGCCGTGTTGATCCTGATGTTGTGGGCGGTCGGAATACTCGGCTACAAGGCGCGTCAGCAGCGCATCGAGCGACGCGCGCTGGATGCGGATATGTTGAAGCTGCCCGACGGCATGAAGGTGCTGCCCGAGGATACACGCGAGTATTCGCGCCAGCTGGAGAGCCTGCCGGCGGATGAGCGCAATCTGTTAGTGCCACGCGCCTTGCTCGCATCGCTGGGGCGCTTTGGTGCGACACGCAGTGTGCAGGACGTCTCGACGGTGGCGCACAACGTCTGTCAAACCGAGGCGGAGCGGCTTGATTCCGAGCTATCGATGTTGCGCTATATCGCGTGGGCTATTCCGGCCATCGGATTCATTGGCACAGTCCGCGGTATCGGTGACGCGCTCTCACAAGCGCACAAGGCCGTGGGCGGCGACATTTCCGGTGTGACGGAAGGCCTGGGCGTCGCGTTCAACTCCACTCTGATTGCGCTGCTGTTGTCGATTCTCCTGATGTTCCTGCTGCAGGCGCTGCAGCGTGCGCAGGAACGGTTGGTGCTCGATACCGAGACCTATCTCGATCAACGGCTGATACGCAATATGCAGGTGCGGTGAGCCGCGTGAGCGAAGCGCTCGGTTTGCATCTCGATCGAGAGTCGCTCGCGATCGCTCGCGGCGACACCGTTTCCGTCGCGCCCGTCTGGATCGCAACCGAGCGGCAAGCGGCAGGCCCCATGGTGCTAGGCGCACAGCGCATTCTGGATGCGCTACGTGAGCGGCTGGCCCCCGCGATCGCGGCCGATGCGCGTGCAGTCTTTGCGATACCGGCGGACTTCGATGCGGCGGCCGTCGCGCGGCTCGCACGGGTGTGCAGCATGGTCGGACTCGCGGATGTCGCCTACGTAGACGCGGCGGCTCTCACCGCAGCGGTGATGCGCGCGCCTGAGGCCGCCTGTGTTTTGCAGCTCGGCTGGCGCGATTTCATTGTGAGTCGGGTAGCGGTTGACAAGCAGTACGCGCGGCAAGCCACCTGGTTGCACGCGAGCACTTCGCTGACCCGTCTGCACGATCGTTGGATTGAGTGCGTTGCGGCGGCAATGGTCAGACGAACGCGCTTCGATCCGCTGCACGATCGCGACGGCGAGCAGGCACTGTTTGCGCAACTGCCAGCTGCGCTCGATGCGCTGCAACACAGCGACGTCGTGAGGTTTGCGGTGCAATCCGCCAGCACTACGTTCACCGTGGAACTCGGCGCACGGCAATTCGAGGAGGCCGCGGCAACCATTTACACGACGATTATCGATGCATTGCTCGCGGCGCAGAGCGCCGAACGACCTTCGCCTTGCATCGTGCCGCAAGCGGTGATTCGCTGGCCCGGATTTCTGGCCCGCTTGCGTGTCGCAGCGCCCGCGGAGGTGCGGATTCTGCCGGCGGAATTGATCGCACGCGCGGCCGCTGACCTGGTCGGCAAGCTAGCGGTTGGACGCGCCTACTGGCGAATCGAGTCGTTAGCTAGTCCCCGCTATGGCGGCACGCCGGATTACTCGATCGATGGCGCGTCGTAAACGTAACACTGAAGTCTTCAGCATGTCGTTTCTCGACGTGATCTGCTG
>JAGRJB010000341.1 GCA_020442965.1 Pseudomonadales bacterium | reverse complement strand
CGATCAGCTCGGCGATCGGTGAACGCGGCACGATCACGCGCTGGTCAACGTACAGAGCCAAGCCGGCAAACCAGGTTGTACCGGTGAGGTAGGCGGACGGAATACGTTCGCGGATCCGCCGCGTCACCAGCGCATCGATCGCCAGCGCCGCGCGTACGCCAACCCGGCGCCGATAGGCACTCGCAGGGGCATCGATCGGCAGCTCAAGCACGTGCCATACGAGCGCGGCGGCCTCATCGAATGCGTTGTCGGTACCGTGGCCGAAGAAAACGCGTGCGCGGCGCAACCGTCTTGCGCCGCGCTCGATCAGATCTGCAACGGTGGGACGCGGCTTTTTGGATGCCCGGCTGTGGGATAATGTCGTCATGCCAAAGAAAAAATACGTGTCTTTTTTGATCGCCGCCGGATTGATCGCGGCGGTGGCCGGCGCATGGCTGGCGCGCGAACTGCGAGCGCCCGTTGTGCCGACGTTACAGTCTGGCACGTGGCTGCCGAGTCCGCGCACGTTGCCGACGTTTCAGTTGCTCGACGAACGAGGCGCGCCCGCAGGCAAGTCCGCACTCACCGGCCATCCGAGTCTCGTGTTTTTTGGTTTCACTCACTGCCCCGATGTCTGTCCGACCACACTGACCCTCTTGACGCAGGCCCAGCAGGAACTGGGCGTAGCGAATCTGAAAGTGGTGCTGGTCACCGTCGACCCGGAGCGCGACACGCCGCCGCAAATGGCGCGTTATCTGCAGGCGTTTCACGGTGACACGCTTGGGCTGACGGGCTCTCCGGATGAGCTCGGTCGGCTCAGGCGCCAGCTGGGCGTCGCCGCAGCACGCACCGATATGCCGGGCGGCGACTACATGATCGACCATTCGGCCACCGTGTTCCTCCTCGATGCAGCTGGCGACAATGTGGCGATATTCACGCCACCCTTCGATCGCGAGCGACTGGTCGCCGACCTGCGTGCCTCGCTCGACTATCTTGGATCCTAACAACAGCTGCGCGGCGCGCGCGTTCGTCGCGCTGCAGTACCTGCTGCCGCAACACCTGATTTCGCGCCTCGTGCTCTTGGCAACGCGCAGCCGCTGGGTGCCATTCAAGAATCTGCTGATTCGCCGCTTCGTCAGCGGCTTTCGACCAGATATGCGCGACGCGATCGAACCCGATGCCACGGCCTACCCGAGCTTCAACGCGTTCTTTACGCGCGCCCTGCTTTCTGAGAAACGACCGATCGACCCCGCAGCCGACACAATCGTTTCGCCGGTCGACGGCGCTGTTAGTCAGGCCGGCCACATCGCCGGTGCGACGATTCTGCAAGCCAAGGGACACGACTACGATCTAGAGGCACTATTGGCGGGACAGCGCAGCTGGAGCGATCGACTCCGCGACGGGGAGTTTGCGACGATCTATCTGGCGCCTTTCGACTACCACCGTATCCACATGCCTCTGCCGGGCCAATTGCGGGGCGCGTGGTATGTGCCGGGCCGACTTTTCAGCGTCAATGCGGTCACGGCGGCAGCGGTCCCGCGGCTGTTTGCACGCAACGAACGAGTAGTTTGTTGCTTCGAGACGGATGGCATGCCGTGGGCTCTCGTGCTGGTCGGTGCGCTCAATGTGGGCAGCATGGCGACGATCTGGCATGGCGACGTGACGCCGCGACGTCCGCGAGTCGTCACGGAATTGCCGCTCGAACATCTCGCCGCGCCTCGCCAGCTCGCGAAGGGAACCGAGATGGGCCGCTTCAATATGGGTTCCACGGTCATACTTGTCCTTCCCAGGGACAGGGCCCTCTGGCGCGCGACGCTAACGCCTGGCAGTACCGTTCGAATGGGCGCTGCGATTGGCCGTTTGCGGCAGGTCAACGCGCGCTCGAGCACCAGCACGTGACAGCGGATTGGCGGCCGACGGCGACGCGCAGCGCGCTCGAGCAACGCGCGCGCCTGCTGCAGACCATCCGCGCGTTCTTCGCGGCCCGCGCGGTGCTCGAAGTCGAGACGCCCGCGCTCGTC
>JAGRJB010000340.1 GCA_020442965.1 Pseudomonadales bacterium | reverse complement strand
CTGCGCGAGGACAACGCCGATCTGCGTCTCACGCCTGTCGGGCGTGAGCTGGGGTTGGTAGACGACGACCGGTGGGCGTTTTTCAGCGCCAAGCGCGACGCGTCACAAGCGGAGCTGGAGCGGTTTCGGCGCACGCGACTCAAGCCGCAGCAGATTCCGTCGCAGTGGACGGAACGCGTGCTCGACGTACCCCTGAGCCGCGATCTCACTGCGTTCGAGTTGTTATGCCGGCCGGAAGTGCAGTATCACGATGTCCTTGAGCTGATCGGTGCCGCCGACGGCGACAGTGTTGGTGCGAGTGTTGCTATCGGCCAAGACGACCGCCTCGCGCCGCAGATCGCGCTGCAACTCGAAGTGGCGGCCAAGTACTCAGGCTATATCGAGCGGCAGCAAGAGGAGATCGAGCGCCAGCGTCGCAGTGAAGAGCTGCCCTTGCCAGTGGATATCGACTACGGGCTGGTTGCGGGGCTTTCGATGGAGGTCCGGCAGCGCCTCGCCGAAGCGCGGCCACTCACCCTCGGTCAGGCGGCGCGCACGCCGGGCGTGACGCCGGCCGCCATTTCAATCCTGTTAGTGCATCTCAAGAAGCGTGCGCGTGCGGCCTGAGAGGCGCCGGCTTGGCGTGGCAGTTGCCGCGCCTTGTTTGTTGCTTGCCGCGGCGCTCCTGGGCTGTACTCGGGAGCCGACTGCAGAAGCGACTGACCAGCTCACCGCGACCGCAACGCAACCCAAGATCCTGCTACGGGGTATCGGTCCGGGCCCCGATTCACTCGATCCGCAGAAGGCGCGGCTGATCGAGGCACATGCTGTGTTACGCGATCTGTTCGAGTGTCTGACAGCGCTCGGGCCCGACGCGGCGCCGGTCGCGGGCGCGGCCAGCGACTGGACGGTGAGCGACGATGGTCGCGTCTACACGTTCAAGCTGCGTCCCGCTCTCGCGTGGTCCAATGGCGATCCGCTCGTCGCAGCCGACTTCGTCGCCGGCCTGCAGCGGTTGGTGGATCCAGCCACTGCGTCGCAGTATGCGCAGGTGGTCGATGTGATCGAGAACGCCGGGCAGATCATCGCCGGGAAGGAGCCGCCGACTGCGCTGGGTGTTGCGGCGCCGGATGATGCAACCGTGATCATCAGACTAACGACGCGCGCTCCCTACCTACCGGGATTGCTGGCGCATCCCAGCACCTGCCCGGTGCATCGGCCATCGCTCGCGGCGGGCGCCCAGGAATTCGCCCGTCCCGGCAAGCTGGTTTCGAATGGCGCCTTCACCCTCGCGGATTGGATCGAAGGATCTTCGATCACCCTGCAACGCAACCCGCACTATCGGGGCAATGCGCACAACCAGATCGATGGCGTGCGTTATCGCATTTTCGTGGACGAGAACGCCGAGTTACGGGCCTATCGTGCCGGCGAACTGCATATCACCTTCGTGGTTCCGCGCGGCCAGTTCACCTGGATCCAGCAGAACCTGCGGTCGGAACTGCATGTCTCGCCGCAGATGAACACGTATTTCTACGGCTTCAATCTCGACCGCCCGTTATTCGCTAACAATCCAAAGTTGCGCCAGGCACTGTCGATGGTCATCGACCGCGATCGACTCGCGGACACCGTGCTGCGCGTCGGCGAAACACCCGCGAATGGTTGGGTGCCCGTTGGTACGCACGACTACGGCTCGCAGAGCTTCGACTATGCGGACCAGCCGATGCAGGAGCGCATTGCGACCGCGCGCCAATTGTACCGCGAGGCCGGCTTCTCAGTCGCCAAACCGGCGCGCTTCGAGTTGCGCTACAACAGCGGCGAGATGCACAACAAGGTAGCGATTGCCGTTGCCTCGATGTGGAAGGAAGCGCTGGGCGTTGAGGCCAAGTTGGTAGCTGTGGAGGTCAAATCATTGCTGGCCGATATCAACGCGCACCGAGTCGACATGTTTCGGCTCTCCTGGGCTGGTGACTACAACGATGCCTACACCTATGCGCAGTATCTGAAGAGCGACTTCGGCATCAATACGGTGGGCTATAAGAACCCCGCGTACGATGCGCTGCTCGCCAAAGCTGCGGCCGCGGCCGGCTTGACCACGCGCCGCCAGATCCTGGAGGAAGCCGAGCGCCTGATGCTCGCCGACCATCCATTGATACCCCTGTACTTCTACGTGAACAAACACCTCGTGAAGCCTGCGGTACGCGGCTGGTATGACAACGTGCTGAACGTCACTTATTCCAAGGATCTGACGCTCGAGTAGCCGCCACAACTGCGCTGCTGCGTCCGCTTCCCACGGCGGTGCGTTACTGCTGCGTCTGCGCCTTGACAAGCCATTGCCGCATCCGCTGCTCCAGCACGTCGAGCGGCAACGCACCAGCTCCTAACAATTGATCGTGAAACGCGCGGATGTCGAATTTGCCGCCCAGCGTCTGCTCAGCCTCGGTGCGCAGTGCGCGAATTCGCAGCTGGCCGATCTTGTAAGCGAGCGCCTGACCGGGCCAGGAGATATACCGATCGATCTCGTTGACGATGTCAGCCTCGGTCTTGGCGGCGTTGTCTTTGAAATAGTCGATCGCCTGCTGGCGGGTCCATTTCTTGGCGTGAATGCCGGTATCGACAACCAGGCGCACGGCGCGCCACATGTCGTAGGTCAGGTAGCCGAAGTAGGAGTACGGGTCCTGGTAGAGTCCGAGCTCCGCGCCGAGGCTCTCTGAGTACAACCCCCAGCCTTCAACGTACGCGGTGATGCCGGCATTGCGGCGAAACTGCGGCAGCGACTTCAGTTCCTGCGCGAGCGCGATCTGGAGATGATGCCCGGGCACGGCTTCGTGCGATGTCAGCACCTCGATCTCGTACCTGGGCCGTACTTCGGGGCGATAGAGGTTCACGTAGAAGTAGCCGGCCCGCGAGCCGTCGAGTGCGGGGCCCTGGTAGTACGCGGTCGTGGTATTGGGCGCGCTGGTGTCGGGTATCGGCCGCACACCGTACGGCATGCGCGGCAACACACCGAACAACCGCACGAGTTCGGGGTCGATGCGCTTGGCGGTGGCAGCGTAAGCCTCGAACAGGTCCTGCGGGGATTTGAAATAGAACTTGGGATCGGTCCGCAGGTGCACAAAGAACTCCTGCAGCGTGCCCCGCCAGCCCACCTGTGCCATCACCTTCCGCATCTCGCCGCGGATGCGCGCGACTTCTCGGAGGCCGATTTCGTGGATCTCATCGGGCGTCATCTGGGTCGTCGTGTGTAGCGCGACACGGTTGCGATAAAAGGCGGCGCCATCCGGGGTGTCCCAGATCCCGACGCTGGTGCGGGTCGCTGGCAGATAGCGAGTGCGAAAAAATGTCTCGAAGCGTTGATACGCCGGCAACACTCGCTCGCGTATCGCAGCGAGCCCGGCGCTCCGCAGTCGCTCGTGTTCTGATTCCGGGATCGTTTCCGGCATGCGCTTGAACGGCGCAAAAAACGGGCTGGCCTCAGGCTGATCGACGAGCTGTTTCTGCAGCTGCGCCAGTGCTTTCTCCATGATCACGCGTGGCTGGGTGCGTCGCTCACGGATCGCTAGCTGCAAATTCTCCTCATATTGCTTCAAATACGAATCAATCCCCCGCAACCGAGCTATCCAATTGTCGTAGTCCTTGGCGGTCTGGAAAGGTAACAATTCGGCCGTCTCGGACAGCGACTGCGGCCCGTCGCTGGGGCGTATCTGGTAGAGCCAGGGCTTATAGGACTGCGCGTCGATGCGCCCCGCGTACTCGAGGCGGAACAGGTCGTAGCTCAGTTGTTCATCGGGTAGCAGCGTGCCGCGATCGATCGCCGCCAACTCGATGAGGACTTGCCGATCGGCGGCATTGCGCCGAGCGATCGCCTGCGCCGACAAATCGGGCAATCGATCTTCATAGCGGCGGTCGCCGAAGTAGCTGGCTGCCAATGGGTCGTCAGCCAGATCGCGCTGCCAGGCGCGATCGAACAACGCTGCGAGCGCGGTCGATGGGGTGGCGCGCGTGGACCGGTCGGCGGCTACCGTCGCGCCAAGTGCGACCGTTGGGCCGCCGCAGAGCACAGCAATCAGAGCAAGCAGAGCAAACGATGTGCGCATAGTCCGCGCATCCTATGCTCGTCCCGCCGCCTTGTCAGCGGCGGGGGTTGGCGGAGTCGAAGGTGTGGATGCGCACCTGGCCCATGGTTGGTCGGAAGCGCACGACGACGGGCGCTGCGAGACGTTCTTCCACGCCGATCAGCTTGACGCCCGCGTCGGGGAGAAACGCGTCCAGGAAATCGCGCATGGAGGCGAAGCGCTGGCGTCCCGCGTCCTGTTCAGGCAGATGTGCGATGACTTTCGCCTGCCAATGGTGCGCGCGGGGCTCTGCCGCACGCAGATCCACCATGCAGCGCTCCAGCAACAGCAAATCGGTCGCGAGCGTCGTGTCCGTCACCGTCGGGTCGTTCAAGCAGCCGGGTGGCACGATGCGCAAATGCACCATTCCGCCGGACTCGTACACCGCGTCATAGCAACACAGCGCGAAGGTGCCGGACAGATAGGCGACCAATGTGACGTCATCCGTGACCACAGCGAGATTGTCGGCGCTGACCGTGCGCTCAGGAATGGTTTCGGATTGGGTCACGGCGTGTTGCAATCGGCTCCGATCGACGTTCGGGTGAACTTGGTGGACAGTGATGCAAGTGTGACACGCGCTCACTGCGCAACAGTGTTACCGCGTTCACATATTGCGCGCTGTCGGTCCCTGGTAACGCTGTGCAGTATCATGCTGCCATGCAGAAGCCATTCGTGTCACGCTCACACACGAGCGCTACCGAGACGTCAGCGGTGGCACGCGAGCTGATCAGCCGGTTGTTACCCAGCGATGCGCCGCAGCAGATTGCCTTGTTCCTCGATGTCGACGGCACGCTGGTCGGCTTCTCGCCGACGCCCGCGGTGACCTCGATCTCGCCTGCAATGCGGCAGCTGCTCGATACACTGACCGCACAACTAGGCGGCGCGGTGGCGATTGTTAGTGGTCGCTCGATGCAAGATCTCGCTCGCTTGTTTCCCGACCCCACGTTCGCTCACGTCGGTGCTCACGGCGGTGAAATTCGAACGCCGGCGGGACTCGTCGCCCGCGCGCCAGCACCCGATGCAGTGACGATGGCGACCGTGCGTGCCGCGATGCAACGCGCCGTCGCCAGCGATCCGCGTCTGTATTTCGAGGACAAGGGCGCGAGCCTTGCGCTACACTATCGACGTGCTCCGGAGTGCGAACAGCAGGTTCGCGAGCTTGTCACGACACTCGGCCGCGAGGCTAGCGGGCTGCGCATTCAGTGGGGCGCTGCGGTGGCGGAACTGCGCGGCGATTCCTTCGACAAGGGCAGTGCGGTCGAGTCGTTACTGGGCATGCAACCCTTTCAGGGTCGTCGACCCTGGTACTTCGGTGACGACGACACCGACCTGCCGGCGCTGCAGTACGTCGCGAGCGCAGGTGGAACGGCAATCACGGTCGGCGATAGATTGCGCAGTCGACTGCCGGCCAATTTCTATCAACCGATACGAGGCGAGCATCTCGACGGGCCGAGCGCGGTGTGGGCCGTGTTACGCGAGTTGTCCGGCGCCTTGTCGAGCGCGCCGCAATAGCTGCGCGTCGGAGGATTCACGCAATGAGGCTCGTCAACGTTTCCAATCGAATCACGATACCGCGCCGCGCCGCAGCTCCCGGTGGCCTTGCGGTTGGCGTGCTTGCAGCGATGCGCGCGCGCGGTGGGCTGTGGTTCGGGGCCAGCGGCGATTGCGTCGCGAACGCGGCCGACATCACGCCAAAGTTGCTCGAGCGTGATCGGGTCACGTACGCGACCATCGACGTGCCAGAGGAGCTGTACACGGCTTACTACAATGGCTTTGCGAATGGAACCCTGTGGCCGCTGCTGCATTCTTTCCTGGGAACGTTCCATTATTCCGCGAGCGAGTACCAAGCCTATGATGCGGTGAACAGTCTTTTCGCGTGCCACCTCGCGCCGTTACTGACCGACACCGACCTGGTGTGGGTGCACGACTATCATCTGTTGCCGCTCGCTCATAAGCTGCACGATGCCGGGGTGCGAAATCGCATCGGATTCTTTTTGCATATCCCCTTTCCGCCGTACGACGTGCTGCGCGCTTTGCCGGTGTGCCCGCAGCTCATGCGCTCGTTGTTGTCGTTTGACTTGTTAGGGTTTCAAACGCAAGGTGATCGGCTCAACTTTCTCGCGACTGCAACGGCGCTGTGGGGTGAGACGGTGGTTGGCTCCGACGGCGCTGTGGCAATGGCGGGGCGGCGGACGATGACCGGCGTTTTTCCGATTGGCGTCGACGTCGCGGACATCGAAAAGTCTTCGGCCGAGTCGTTGAAGTCGACGTCCGTGAAACAGATGCAGGCTGGATTGTTAGGCATGCCGCTGATGATCGGCGTCGATCGTCTCGACTATAGCAAGGGTCTGCTGGAACGCTTCGCGGCCTATCGGGAGTTTCTCGAGGTCCACCCCGAGCAGCAGAGAAGAGTTGTCTATGTGCAGATCGCGCCTTTGTCGCGCGCTGACGTGCGGGCGTACGCCGAGCTGCGCGCCGCGCTGGAGCAGTCTGCCGGTCGCACGAACGGCGTGTTCGCGGCGACCGACTGGACACCGATCCGCTATCTCAATCGCAACTTTCCGCGCAATGTGCTGATGGGCTTCTTTCGGATGGCGAGGGTCGGTCTCGTCACGCCGGTGCGCGATGGCATGAACCTCGTCGCCAAGGAATTCGTCGCAGCTCAGGATCCGGATGATCCGGGCGTGTTGGTATTGTCATCGCTCGCGGGTGCGGCGGTCGAACTCGAAGATGCGCTGTTGGTGAATCCGTACGATTCGAGCGCCATTGCGCGTGCGATGCAGACGGCGCTCACGATGCCTCTCGACGAGCGGCGAGCACGCCATCGCCGTTCGATGCAGGTGCTGCGGAGCAATGATATCCACCAATGGCACACGCGATTTCTGCGGGCCCTGGATCCCATCGGGTTCGAGCATGCCAAGCCTCGACGAGCCGCGGGCTCCTAGGGACCACAAGAATTCAGCCCGATTTCTGATCGGACGTGAAGACGCGATCCTGAAGCGCTATGCTGCGGTGGTGAAACCGCAGCATGGCGGCCCAGTCGGGCATATCGTGCCGGCCTTCTGGGAGACCGGCCCGCGGCAGTTGGAGGTGCGCCCATGATCTCTGTTGAGCAGTTGCTGGCGAGCAAGCGCTCGCAAGCCGTATTTTCGGTAGATCCCGAAACACCCGTACTCGAGGCTATTCGCCTGATGGCGGAGAAGTACGTGGGCGCGGTGCTCGTGATGAAGGGCAAGGAGCTGGTCGGGATCATTTCCGAACGTGACTACGCCCGCAAGGTGGTGTTGTTGGGTCGCTCGTCGAGCGCGACACCCGTATGGCAGATCATGAGCTCTCCTGTGCTAACCGTGTCGCCGCGTGACCGGATCAACGATTGCATGCGCCGCATGACCGACAAACGCATCCGTCATTTGCCCGTTGTCGAGGGGGGCGCAGTGATCGGTGTGATCTCGATCGGCGACATCGTCAAGTCGATGCTCGAAGAGCAGGAACGCACGATCGCCGATCTCGAGGACTACATTCATCGCTAGTCAATGCGCGTAGACCGCCTTTGGCAGCCAGGTGGCGATCGCGGGCCAGATTGCGATCGCTACCAACGCTATCAATTGCAGCACGACGAACGGCAAGACGCCGCGGTAGATGGTTTCGGTCGTTACATCGGGTGGGGCCGCGCCGCGCAGATAGAACAAGGCGAATCCAAACGGCGGCGTTAGAAACGACGTTTGCAGATTGATCGCGATCATCACGCCGAGCCAGACGGGATCGAGGCCCATCGCGAGCAACACCGGACCGACGATCGGCACGACGACATACGTGATCTCGATGAAGTCGAGCACGAAACCCAGCACGAACATCACAAGCATGACGATCAGCATCGCGCCGAAGGTACCGCCCGGCAGGTCGGTGAGCAGTTCGTGGACCGCATCATCGCCGCCCAGCCCGCGAAATACGATCGAGAAGATCGCGGCTCCGATCAGGATCATGAATACCATCGCGGTCATGCGTACCGTGCCCTGCATGATCTGCCGCAGACGCGCGATTGTTAGCTGTCTTCGAGCGGCCGCCAGCAGCAAGGCGCCGGCGGCGCCGACGGCCGCCGCCTCGGTCGGTGTGGCGACACCGGAGATGATCGAGCCCAGCACCGCCATGATCAGCACGAGCGGAGCCACCAGCACCCGCAGCACCCGCAGCGCAAATCCGTGCGCGCGTGCCGCAGCGCGTTCCTGTTGCGGCAGCGCCGGCATGGTGGCGGGCCGCCAGAATGCGACTGCGGCGAGATACAGCAGATAGAGACCGACGAGCAACAAGCCCGGCAGCATTGCGCCGAGGAACAGATCGCCAACGGAAATCGTTTCCGGCGCGTAGATGCCACGTCGCAACTGGGCCTGTGCATAGGCTGACGACAATACGTCGCCTAACAGAACCAGGATAATGGACGGCGGGATGATCTGGCCGAGCGTTCCGGCCGCGCAGATCGCGCCCGTGGACACCCTTGCGTCGTAGCCGCGCTTCAGCATCGTCGGCAGGCATAGCAGGCCCATCGTGACCACGGTTGCGCCGACGATGCCAGTGCTTGCTGCCAGCAAGGTACCGACGATCATCACTGCGAACGCAAGACCGCCGCGCGCCCGACCGAACAGATGCCCCAGCGTCTCGAGCAGGTCCTCGGCGATGCGCGCCTTCTCGAGCACGAGGCCCATGAATATGAACAGCGGCACTGCGATCAGCGTCTCGTTCTGCATCGTGCCGAAAATGCGGCTAGGTAGCGCATCGAGGTAGGAACGGTCGAAATACCCCAACCACTCAGCCACGATGGCGAACAGCAGGGAAACGCCGCCGAGCGTGAACGCTACCGGAAATCCCGCCAGCAGCGCGAGCACAACGCAGGCAAACAACAGTAGCGCGGCGACTTCCATGTGCGTTTGTCTAGCGTCCGCGAATCAGCTGGACGGCACGGCGCAGGTCTGCGAGTGCCTGCAACGCCAGCAAGACCGCCAGCAACGGAATCACTGCCTTCAGCAGGAACAGCGCTAGCAAGCCGTTAGCCTCACGCGATGCCTCGCGCACTGCGAAGGAAGCAGCGACATATGGCACACTGGTGTACAGGATGTATGCGCACAACGGCAGCAGCAGCAAGAGGATGCCGAGCGCATCGATCCAGCCGCGTTGCGACGCGGTAGCGCGCCGATAAAACACGTCGACGCGGACATGATCGCCATGCCGCAATGCGTAGCTCGCGCCGAGCATGAATACCAGCGCGTGCATCCAGGTGATCGACTCTTGCAGCCAGATCGCGCCAATGCCAAAAGCGTACCGCAGCACGACGACCAGGAGCGTCACGATCACCATGGCCAGGGTGAGCCACGCGATCGCACGGCCAAGCGCATCCGAGCAACGATCGATCAAACCAGTTTTGCTGGCCGCGTGGCCGGGGTCTGCGCTCATCGAGCGCAATACTGGCGGGCGTTGCGGTATCCCGCAAGTGATGCACTGCCAGGCACCCTGAGTGACGGGGACCGCGCTCGCCAAAAAGTCGGAAATTCTCAGGGACCGACCGGCCTCGTACCAATGAGGGGCGGCGAGCGACGGTGCCCGTCATCCGTATAGATGCACCGTGTGCGAGTTTGGTTGCACGTAAG
>JAGRJB010000339.1 GCA_020442965.1 Pseudomonadales bacterium | reverse complement strand
CCTATCCGATCGAGTCGGCGATCGCCGAGAAACTCCAGGCAATGGTGGCGCTCGGCGATGCCAACAGTCGGATGAAGGACTTCTACGATGTCTGGATCTATTCGAAGCACGTGGACTTCAGCCGGGCTGCGCTTTGCAAAGCAATCGACGCGACATTCAGGAATCGGGGCACGCCGATTCCAATCGAAGAGGTTGAGGCGCTCACGCCGGGTTTCGTTGATCGGCATCGAGTTCAATGGAACGCCTTCGTAAGGAAGGCAGGCGCGAGCGAACTCGTGGATGCATTCGATAGGATCATCGATGATCTCAAAATCTTTGCCATGCCGGTGCTCCGCTCGCTCGCCGCAGGTGAGAGGTATTCGCAGAAATGGAGAGCAGGGCAGGGGTGGGTTGCGGATTGAAGGCGGGTTCGGTGAGGCAGATTCGGGTCACGCACAGAACTTCGATTTCGCTTAACTTCGGTGCGTGCACCAATCCTTGATCTGACGCGTGACGATTCGTCGATTCCGACACCGAAATCGAGGTCCGTCTCGTCCGATTGCTCAGCTGTCGAACCGATCTTCCAGGCTTCCTGCCAGTGTCGTCCCATTGGGCGACTGAGCGTTTGGCGCACACCCTCCTCTACTTACTCCTCGTCAAGGTCGGCAGCGCGCTTCGCGGCGGAGCGTTGGCTGAGATTCGTGAACTTTGCGACGCCCCCCGGGCCGGGCAACCTCGCGCGATCGTACAGCGTCAACGTCGCCGACTTGGCGAGTCGCGGGTGGTGTTCGTGGCCTTCGCGGGCGAGCGCGACTCGTCCGCCACCATGGAGGGGCAGCCGCTCGCCATGTAGCGCGCAACTAAGTTGCTGGGTTATCCATGGGCGCGCGGCCAACCGGCGCACCCGGATCGTAGACGACCGCGAATGCCTCAACCCACACCGGCATATCGTCCGTAGTTGCTAAACCAAAGGGTTGTAGCAGCCCATTCCAGTATTGAGTATGCAGCGGCTTCCAGATAGCGAGATCTCGCACGGGCGTCCCATCAACGGCGATATCGTCGGCTGTCACCGCGCCAAACGCCACTTCATGAATATGCTCGAGGCGCACCAGCAGGGTTGGTGAGCCATCGAACGCAATCAAGATGATGTTATCGCCTACCTGCGGCGGTGGCTGGTCGGTGCGGTCGACAATCCACGGCAAGGTGAATGTCCCTGTCTTGTCACGCGCGCGGATCAGATCGAATATTTGCTGCGTGCTTTCGTCGTCCAGGCCAATCCAGCGCACTTGGTAGTTGCCTGGAAAGCTTGTGTCGGGATTGGCGGTACGCGCAGCGCGCCAGAACTGGTCGAGCACAATACGCGATGGGCGCGCAGGTCCCTCGGGCAGATACATCTCAGGCGGTCTCCTCATGGCTCGAATCGAGGATTCTAGCGCGCTAGCGTTGCGCAGCAACGTTGACGGTGCTCATCATGGACGTGTATCAGTGCGCATGGCGTGGATGATCGCGCGCTGCAGTGCCGCGGCCGCGATCCAGGCGCGCACCTCCGCGCCGTGTGCCCCCGAATAGTCTTCAGTGAACTTGAGGTCGGACGACATTCTGATAGCGCACCCGTGACCGGTCGCACGACCGCCGCGGCAGCGACCGCGAGAGTTTATTATCGCCCTTGACCAGCGATGCCCTGGCGAGTGTCCCATCGCCGCTTTGGAAACCCCGCACATGGCAACAGAAGAACTCGAGCCTGACGAATTCGCGTCGCGCGATTTCGCACAAGGATCTGCGCTCGCATTCGCGCTGATCAGTGTGCGATCGCTGGAAAAATCGCTGGAATTCTATCGTGATGTGATCGGCCTCTCGACTCGCGGCGTAGCGGCGACCGAGTGTCAGATCGCATGCGACGATGACAGGCCATTTGCGGCGCGCGCGGCGCTGATGAGCGAGCCGGGAACACCAGCAGGTCGCGTGTTACTGGTCGAGTTTTCTCCGCCCGGCGATGCGGTGCGCCGCGCTGGGGACCGAACCACCCGCGGCTTGTGGAACCTGAACTTCTATGTCGATGACATCGACGCGAGTACGGCCGCATTGCGTGCACGCGACTACGATTTCTGGAGCGAACCAGTTACCTATCAGGTTGGAGTCGACGCCGG
>JAGRJB010000338.1 GCA_020442965.1 Pseudomonadales bacterium | reverse complement strand
GCCGATGATCAGTTCGCGCTGGCCCAGTCCGATCGGAACAACAGCATCGATAGCTTTCAATCCCGTAGCGAGCGGACGCACAACCGGCGCGCGCTCCAATATGCCGAGCGCCTCGACCTCGATCGGCCGGCGGCGCTCGCTGGCGAACGCGGGCCGCCTGTCCAGGGGCTGTCCCAGGGCATTGACGACACGGCCGAGCAACGTGGGGCCCACCGGCACACTGGCCACGCGCCCGGTTCGGCGCACGTCGCTGCCGGGAACAATGTGTATCGCCGAGCCAAGCAACACCACACCCAATCGGCCTTGTTCCAGATCGAAGACGATACCGCAGAGGCCGCCTTCGAACTCCAACAGTTCATTCACCAGCGCGCGTGCCAGACCCGAGACGAGCGCAATCCCATCGCCGATTTCAGCGACCGACCCGATCTCGCTCAGTTGCGGCTCGGGAGCCGGCGCGTTCAACAATGCCTGCAACAGGTCAGGAGAGTCGACTGTTAGCGATTCAGAGGGCATCGGTGTTCTTGTTAGCACGACTCATGTCGTCCAGCATCGTCTGCAGACCGTCGATGTACTTCGCCACCGTCCAACCGAGCTGCGCAGCGCCGAGACGCAGCAGCAGACCGGGAGACTGGTCCGGATCAGTCAGGAACTGCACGCCAATATCCGGCAGCGCTGCAACGAGCTGACTCTCAAGCTGCTTTCGAAGCTGCTGCGGAAGCGGCTCGCGGGTCGTCACCACAACCTCACGGCTATCGCCCGCTGCCGCAGCCAAGTCGTCCGTCATGGCGAGCAACCGAGATGTCGCGCGGGCTACGATTCTCTCCTCGAGCGTCTCACCAGACAGATCGTCGAGGGCCTTGCGCGTCAGGGACAACAACGCCGCTACACCCGTGTGTTGCAAGTCGGCGCGGTAGCGGCGGGCTTCCTCGAGGCGTTCTTGCTGCCACGCCAACTGTTCCTGTGTCAGTCGCTCACGCGCTTCGACCAGCAGCGCGTCACGTTCCGCCTTCGCCGCCGCGCGGACCTCCTCGATCACGCTCTCCCTAACTGCCTGCAGCTTCTCGATTTGCGCCTTGTGATCCGCTGCCGCCGCTGCCGCCGCCGCGCGGATCCGCGCGGCCTCGGACATGCGTTCGGTGATCTGCTGTTCGCGAGCGTCGATGCCGTCCAGGATCGGACGGTAGAGGAATCGCTTGAGCAGCCAGACCAGCACCAGAAAGTTGGCGATCTGAGCCGCAACGGTGATCCAATCGATGGACATCCCTAACCGGTCGCACTTTGGGCGGCTGCCGCGACCGCCGCATTCCAGAAGGGGTTGGCAAACAGCAGGATCATCGCAACGACAAAGCAATAGATTGCGGTGGACTCAATCATGGCGAGACTGACGAACAACGTGCGCGACAGAACGGCCGCCGCATCCGGTTGCTGAGCGATGGCGCTTAGCGCGGTGGCGGCAGCCCGCCCTTCCCCCAAGGCCGGGCCGAGCGCGCCGAAGGACACGGTAAGCCCTGCCGTAAAGATCGAGATGGCGGCTATGAAGGCAAGATCGGTCATGACTGCTCCTTTGCAACTTGGGAGGCCGCTGTGGCCGAGGAAATGTAGACGGTGGCGAGAATGGCGAAGATGTAGGCCTGGATAACGCCGGTGAGCAGACCCAGCATGTCCATCACCACCGGAAAGAATATCGGCGCAATACCCAGCAGGATCGCCGCGATAACCGCACCGCTCATGACATTGCCGTACAAACGGACCGCCAGCGATATGCCGCGCGACGCCTCGCCGATGATATTGAAGGGCAACATGATGATGTTAGGTTCGAGATAGCTGCGCAAATATCCGCGCACCCCTCGGCTACCGATACCAAAGATCGGCACCGCTAACAGCACCAGCAGCGCCAGGGCCACGGTCGTCGACAGCGACGCCGTGGGCGGACGGTATCCCGGTACGACCATGAGAGCATTGGACATGACGATGAACAGGAACAACGTGCCCACGAAATAGAGCAATCGACGATCAGGTAGCGCACTGATCTCGTCAATCTGCCCCTGGATCGTTAGTACGATCGTTTCCAGCGTGGTGCGCCAGCGGTCGGGCGGAACTTCAGGGCGTAGATTGCGCGTGATCAGCATGGATCCGCCAGTCAACAGCGCCATGACGATCCAGGTAGACACGATGGTGGCGTTGAGCGCAACGCCGCCCACCGAGAACACGATGATGTCGTCGGGGGTCAGGTTCATCGCGCCAAACCCGTGCCGGTTGCGCGTCGCAAGGCGATCGTCAGCACCAACCGCAGCGCAAAGAACGCTGACGCGAAGCCAGCAACTGCCGCGATGCCCCAGGTCGCAACCCACCAGCCGCCCGCGAGCAACAGCACGATGCGGATCGCGGCGCTTGGCAGCAGGATCATTAGCGGCCGTGTGGCTCGCAATGCCAGGCGCATTCCCCACGCGAGCCCACCGAAGAACAGGACCCCCGCGAATGATCCCGCCAGCAACCCGGCTGCAAAGAGGGTCCAGTCAATATCGCTGATCATTCGCCTTGCTCCCTATCGATCCAGACCCACGCGAGCAACGCACCGATCGCCATGCCGCCAAGGATCAGCGCGATCGTCCACGAGAAGCCCTGCGGGTGCGTCCGGTCCAGCCACAGACCGAGAAATGCTCCGCCCACCGTCGGCACCGCTACTGACCACCCGACCATCCCGAACGCGCTTATGCCACGCAGCGGGCTGGGTCCGGGATTCTCGCGGGCTGCCTGCTTGCGCCTGGCACTGCGACCCATCTTGTTAGCCTGCTTGTCCCAGTCTGCGGTCACGACGACGTCCTGAGAGCAGCGAATCGGCGCACGATGTCGGCCTCCAGACGGGAAAGTGCCGTCCGGGCGACGCGCTCGTGATCCTCGCTCGCAGCAAAGAAATCTTCGACCGTGGCTTGCACTGTCTCGAGATCGGCGCTTTCCACACCGCGCCGCACCGCGATGTCGACCTCATGCCCCTGCTTGACGAATAGCCCTTCCGCAACGCCGAAGATTCGCTCCATGCCGTCTGGTTGCGTGATCAGCAGGACTGACGGAACCAGCGCGGTAACGAAGTCCACGTGGTTGGGTAGGACGCCGAATGCGCCGTTGGACGCCACTGCATTCACGCGCACCGCGATCCCATCGAACAGCGTCACGCCGGGCAGTCCGATGCTGACGTGCATCTGCAACGACATGCTCACGCGGGCTCCTGCAGATCGGACAACGCGCCGATCATGTAGTAGGCGCTTTCCGGGAGCTCAAATTCGGTTCCCGCCAGGATCGTCTCACAACCCTCCAGCGTCGCCGCCAGCGGCACCAAGCGTCCGGACGTGCCCGTCGAGGCGCTGACCGTAGCGAACGGCTGCGTCAGAAACCGCTCCAGCCGTCGGGCGCGGGCGACGATCGCACGGTCGTGGGCGGAAAGTTCCTCGATCCCGAGCATGGCAATGATGTCGCGTAGGTCCTCATATTCCGCCAGCGTGCGACGCACCGCCCGGGCGATCGCGTAATGTCGCTGGCCCACCACGACGGGTGTCAGCATGACCGAACTGGAGGCCAGCGGGTCGACCGCCGGATACAAACCCTCACTTGCCCGCTTGCGCGACAGCA
>JAGRJB010000337.1 GCA_020442965.1 Pseudomonadales bacterium | reverse complement strand
ATGCTCGATAGTGCCCGACGGTAGTGAGGCGATAGGGTTTGAGAACCGGACTATTGTCGCCAAGAAATTGACACATATGGAAAAAGCACCCCTGATATGTGACGTATTTCCGTCAAATTTGCCGCTCCAGCACCGCGATCGATTCGGCGTGGGTGGTATGCGGGAACATGTCGACCACCCCCGCGGCCAGGAGCCGGTACTTCCCTGCACCGCACAAAGCCCCCAGATCCCGGGCGAGCGACCCGGCGTGACATGAGACGTAGACGATCCGACGCGGCGCTAAACTGACGACCGTATCGATCATCGCCGCGGCACCCACTCGCGGTGGATCGAGCAGCACATGCGTATAGAGCCCAGTTAGCCAAGCAGCGCGCGGATCGGGTGGCACTGCGAGATCCGCCACGCAAAAATGCGCGTTCTGAATTGCATTGCTTCTTGCATTGGCGCGTGCACGCTCGATCAGCGCAGCATCCCCCTCGACGCCAACCACCGCGCCTGCGCGCCGCGCAATGGGCAGTGTAAAGTTGCCCAGTCCACAGAAGAGATCCAGCACCCGCGAATTGGCGTCGAGCTGTAACAACTCGACTGCCCGGCTCGTCAGGCGTCGATTGATGGCGCCGTTGATCTGTACGAAGTCCGACGGCAGAAAGTCCAGCGCGACGGCAAAGTCCGGCAGCTCGTATTGCAGCGTCACAGGCGCAGCGCACAAAGGATGGATGCTGTCGGGACCACCCGGTTGCAAGAAGAAATGAATCCCATGCCGCAGTTCAAACGCCCGCAGTCGTGCGAGATCCGTCCCCGGCAGCGGCTCGAGATGACGTATGACGATGCCTGTGTCGCGCTCCGAAACGGCCACCTCGAGTTGTGGAATCAGTTCACGTGCTTCGAGCGACGTGAGTAGCTCCGCGAGTGGCTCGATCAACTCTCCCACGGGTGCCGCCAGGACTTCGCAGCGCCGCACGTCGGCGACGTAGGGCTTGTTGCGTTCGCGAAATCCGACCAGCGAGCGACCTTTCTTGCGCACGTAGCGTGCGCTCAAGCGTGCGCGTCGCCGATAGGCCCAAATCGGGCCATCCAACGGCGCTAACCACTCGTGCGGACTGACACTGCCGAGACGGAACAAGCTGTCGCGAAGCTCGCGTTGCTTGATGCTTAGCTGCGCCGCTGCGTCGAGGTGCTGTAATGCGCAACCTCCGCAGACACCGAAATGCGAACAACGTGGCGTCACCCGCTCGGGTGACGCCTCGATGATCTCCTCGAGAATCCCCTCGTCGTGTTGACGGCGCTTGCGAACCCGGCGAAACCGAATGCGCTCGCCCGGCAGAACACCCGGCACAAAGCACGCCTTGCCCGCTTTCACCACGCCTTCCGCATCGTGTGTCAACGCGGCCACGGTGCCCTCCTCGGGTGCCGCATTCTCGATCTTGAAACGACTCACGCGGTCGCTGCCGATCCCGCCGCTGACCATGCTTCGAGAAATTCACGGAAATGTGGTGCGTCGGAATCCTTCAGATAGGTGCGAACGCGCTCGAGCTCGCTGGCAAGACCAGCTACCGTAAGCTGGCCACGCATCAGCTGAAAGCGGAGAAAGACGAGATAGGTGTTCAGAACATCCGTTTCACAATAGCGGCGAATTCGCGTGAGATCGCCAGCCTGCCAGGTATCCCAAACTTGGGAGCCATCGAACCCGAGCTTGCCGGGAAAACCCAGCAGAACCGCGGTGTCCGAGAGTCCGGCCCGTGCGCGGTTCTGAAAGCCGGCCAACACGTCCATCAAATCGATGTGCCGCCAATGGAAGCGACTCAGGTAGTTGTTGAAGCGAAAGCTGGAATCCTCGGCGCCCATTTCCCAGTAGCGCGGCGCGGGCACCGACCAGCGCAGCGCGCGATAGTGCAGGACAGGCAAATCGAAGCCACCACCGTTCCACGATACGAGATCCGGCGTGAATTTCTCGAGGCCATCGAAGAAGCGCTCGACTATCTCCCGCTCACTGGCGCTCTCTTCGCCCAGACTCCAAACGCGAAAGCCCTCCCGCGACCGAAACGCGCACGAAATTGCCACGATTCGATGCTGCAGCAAAGGCAGGAAATCGCTGCCCGATCGCTGCTGCGCCTGCGATTGCATGGCGCGCGCAACGGCGGCATCCGACAATCCGTCGAGGTCTAACAATCTACGCCCCAATTCGACGTCCGGAATCGTCTCGATGTCGAACACCAACGTATTCACCTGCGCACCCGCTTTGGTGCCGCTTCGAGCACCGCTACCGCAACGATCAAGCCAGCTTCATCCGTGAGTGTGACGTGACCTTGACCGACGCCGAGGCGCCGCCGCACTTTGTCACCACGCGCAGAGTAGACGACCTCCGGCTTGCCCCACTTGTTTTGCACGACACCAACATCCCGGATCCAGACGCCCTGCGCAAATCCCGTGCCCATGGCTTTGACGATCGCCTCTTTGGCCGCGAAGCGCATCGCCAGAAATCGATTCGGCCGCTGCGTAAGTGCGAGCTGCGCCGCTTCCGCAGGCATCAGCAAACGCTCGACGAAACGCTCACCAAAGCGAGCGTGCACGCGCGCGATGCGCTTCGCCTCCAGCACATCGACACCAATGCCAAAAATCAAGACCGCGCCTCGATCATGCGCGACTTCATGGCGGCTACCGCCGTCTGCCAGCCACAAAAAATGGCCTCAGCGACGATTGCATGACCGATATTCAACTCGACGATCTCACCGATTGCCGCGACCGGTCCGACGTTTTCGAGTGTCAGTCCGTGGCCTGCGTGTACCTCCAAACCGAGCCCCTGCGCGAGCGTTGCAGCGCGCCGCAGACGTTCCAATTCGTGCTGTCGCTCGGCACCCCTGCTCTCGGCATAGCGGCCGGTATGAAACTCGACCACCGGCGCCCCCACCGCCGCCGCGGCTCGTGCTTGTGCGTCGTCTGGATCGATAAACAGCGCGGCGCGTATGCCGGCCGCGGCAAGCGCCCGGCACGCAGCCGCGATGCGCTCGAACTCAACGACGACATTCAACCCACCTTCCGTCGTGACTTCCGCGCGACGCTCAGGCACGAGACAACAGTCCTGCGGCAGGAGTTCGAGCGCGATCGCCAGCATCTCTTCGGTGAGCGCCATTTCGAGATTCATGCGAGTCTTGAGCTGCGGTCGCAGCCTGCGTACATCTTGATCCTGGATATGGCGCCGATCCTCGCGCAGGTGCAGCGTGATGTTGTCCGCACCCGCCAGTTCGGCCAATAAGGCTGCACGTATCGGATCAGGATAAGACGCGCGGCGTGCTTGCCGTACGGTTGCGACGTGATCGATGTTCACTCCCAGTGCGATCGGCTTACTCACGTTGTCTCCTCTTTGCGCGCGATCGATCGCGCGACGACCCGCGTCGTCAACTCACGACCCTCCAGGCAGTGATCGAGCGCGATACGCAACAACCGCCGTGCATCATCCAGAGCGGCGGCGTCGTCTAACGACTCGCTCTTCAACGCCAGCAGGTTCGCACCGCCGAATGCGCCGCGCGTACCCGCAGCGACCGGTAGGAAGCCGCAATCCGCCGCAAACGAATAGTGCTGTTGGGGGTCAAGCTCGAGCTCAAGTCCGTATCCTAATGCAGCGAGCAGTCGTTTTTCGAAAATCCGCAACGTCGGCTCGAGCTGCTCGCCGAGCCGCAGCCGCGCCAGCGTGGTCGTGTAGTCGGCAAACAATTGCGGCTGTGGGTCGTGGCGCGTGGTCAGACGAATGACGAGTTCGTTCAAATAGAACGCCGACATCAGGCGGGCGACGGGAAGATCCGCGCTATCGCCAACCGCTTCCGCGGCGACCAACTGCGCCGCTTCCCCACGACCGCGCCATGCCACCAGAAGTGGCCGGAACGGCATCAAAATAGGCGCCCATTTCGATTTTGGACCGCGCGCTCCGCGCGCGAACAAAGTGAGACGCCCATGCTGTTCGGTCAGGACGTCGAGGATCCGGCTGGTGTCGCGATAGGGCCGATGGTGCAGCACGAATGCGTGTTCCAGCTCGTGGCGCCGCCTCTGCCCGGAGCCCGCCGGTTGGCTGTCATTCAAGCCCAAGTGTGCGCAGCGCCTCCGCATTGTCGGCCCAGTCGTCGCGCACCTTGACCCACAACTGCAAGTGCAGGCGCTGGTTGAGACGGTGATTGAGTTCCGTGCGCGCTGCCCGACCCACGCGTTTGAGGCGTTCGCCGCCCGCACCGATGACGATCGGCTTTTGTCCGGCTCGATCCACCCAGATCGTGGCGTCGACTACCAACTGGCCCTCCTCCTCGACCATGCGCTCGATCTGAACCGCGATGCCGTAGGGCAACTCCTGCACGAGCTCGAGCGTGAGCTTCTCGCGAATCGTCTCGGCAATTTGAAACTCGCTGCTGCGATCCGTCCGTTGTTCGGGCGGAAACATCGCCGCCGATTCCGGCAATCGCTGCGCAATCAAATCGACCAAACGTTCGACATTGTCGCCTTTGGCGGCCGACAACGGCAGTATCTCGAGAAAATCGTGCCGCTCCGCCATCTGCGAGATGAACGGCAACAACAGATCACGCCGCTTCATGCGATCAATTTTATTGATAACCGCGAGCGCCGGTATGCCGCTCGATTTGACCCGTTCGAGCACCATCTCGTCCTCGTCCGTGAAGCGCGTAGCCTCCACCACGAACACGAGAACATCCGCATCCGCGAGCGCGGCAGCGGCGGTGCGGTTCATGGCGCGATTGAGCGCTCGTTTGGCGCCGAGATGTAAACCTGGCGTATCGACGAAGGCAATCTGATAGTCCACGCCGTTGCGCAGTCCGAGCACGCGGTGACGCGTGGTTTGTGGCCGCGGTGTCACGATCGAGAGTTTCTCGCCGACGATCGCATTGAGCAGCGTCGACTTGC
>JAGRJB010000336.1 GCA_020442965.1 Pseudomonadales bacterium | reverse complement strand
CGCGCTTTCGATCACGTTGCGGTTCGAGAGCACCACGCCCTTGGGCTTGCCGGTGCTGCCAGAGGTGTAGAAAATTGACACGACGTCGGTATCGATCACCCTGTGGCTGGCGCGCGCGGTCGTGGGCAGATCCGTCCAGGAAACCACGTTGAGCGACGCAAAGGACGCGCTGGTTCTGTCAGCGCCCACTAACACCAGATGTCTGAGGTCCGGGCATTCCGCGAAGACAGCGACGAGGTCCCGGGCCCGCTCCGGTGAGGTCACCAGAATCTTCACGTTACAGTCGCGAAGAATATGCGCGACCTGCGCGGGCTTCAGGACCGAGTTGACCGGTACGAACACGCAACCGGCGCGCGCCGCGCCGAAGATCGTGACGACCGTCTCCGGTTGCTTCGGCAGAAATACCGCGACCCGCTCCTGCTTGCCGATCCCGAGCGCGAGCAGCGCCGCCGCGAACCGATCAATATCGGCGGCGAGCGTACCGTAAGCGATGGTCTGATCCTTAAAGCGCAGCGCGGGCCGCTCGGCAAAGCGAGCGGCCGACCGCAACGGTAGTTCGTACAACAACTCTGTCATGCAAGGCACCGCAGACGACGTGAATGCAGAAGAATATCAGCTAGCCCCTGCCGATCGGATCAAGTCATACAATACGCGAACCCGATCACGGTAGACGACCGCCAATGCGACGATGTAGGTGGTCGCGCCCGCCAGTGCTTGCAACCCCAAGGACTTCAGCGGTTCCATGCCCGGCGGTAGATAGGGGCGCACGAGCAGCACGACTGCGGCCATTGCCGCACACGCGACCGTTGGCGGCAGTAGTGCGCGCCCATAATCCTGCCACGGCAATTGAATTGCGCGCACCGCCAACACGGCGCCGGGCAGCGACGCGATCGGAAAGCCGATCGCAAGTGCCCAAGCGACTCCGGTGATGCTGAATTGTGCGCCAATTACCACGGCGATGGGTATGACAAGGCATGCGAACAGGCTCAGCCACATGTTGGCGCGAAACCGCCCGGTCCATAGCAGGACATGCGAGACCAGAATCTGCGCGACCGTGATCGCGACGTACAGGCACAGCACGCGTAGCGGGTCGACGACGTCGCCCCACTGCGGACCGAGCGCCGCCGCGACCAGCACGTCGGCCGTCAACGCGACACCCGCGCACATCGGGAACGCGATATACGCGATCGCTTCAGTGAGGAGGAGGAAGTAGCGGCGTAGGGCGGCGGGATCCTTTTGTGCAGACGAAAAAATTCCCGGTACGACGCGAGTAACTAGCGCAGTGACCTCCTGTACAGCGGTGTTCGAGAAGGTCACCGCGAATGAGTAGTGACCGAGCGCATCCTTGCCCAGAAATCGGCCGATAGCGGTCGAGTCCGCGCTGGAGTAACCATACCAGGCGCCGCGCGACACGATCATGCGCCAGCCCTGCAGCAGCGGATCGCGTAGTGCACGTAGTCCGCGCGGCCAACGGGGCAAGAGCGGGGCCGCCAGCACGAGCAGAATAGTGGCGATCAAGGCGCCCGAGATATTGTTCAGGATCAGAGTCGGCGCGCCTACTCCGCCACGGGCCGCCAGCACCAGTACGGCAGAGGTGACGATCACTTGTGCCAGATAGATGAACGCGAGCGTGCGATAGCGCAGTTCGCGCTGCAGCAGCGCGCGCGGTACGACTTGAATCGCATCGAACAGGATCATCGTGCTGCCTAACATGATGAGCGTCGTCAGGAGCGGCTCGGCGAAGAATCTCGCGACTGCGGGAGCGACGATCGCCAGCCCTGCGGTCAACAACAACGCTACGATCAGCACCAGTCCGCCGAGGCGCGCGATGGCTTGTCGATCGAGTTGACGATTCTGTACGAGCACGGTATCGAAGCCAAAGTCCTCGATTAGTCGCACGAGCCCGATCGGTAACATCGCCATCGACACCAGTCCGTAGTCACCGGGTTTGAGGTGCCGCGCCGCGTAGAGCGTGGCTGCCCAGCTGACAATCTGCGATAGCCAGCGCGACAGCGCGGTCCAACCGATGCCGGAGACCAAGGATCGATCGAGATTTTCCGCAGCCATCACGACCCAGTTTAGGCGAATTGTGCTTTGCGATGCGCCCTTTGCCGTCAAGACCCTGTTGGCGCGTCCATCGCGAGGGGTAGGAACTGGTAACGTGTCGCAGTTCTATGCGACAGGGGTGCT
Organism: Pseudomonadales bacterium; assembly: GCA_020442965.1. Taxonomy (GTDB): domain Bacteria; phylum Pseudomonadota; class Gammaproteobacteria; order Steroidobacterales; family Steroidobacteraceae; genus CADEED01. The sequence continues at coordinate 89 of JAGRJB010000336.1, read as the reverse complement.
TTGGTCGGCACTTGTGGCTCGTTCCAGGGCCAAGGGCCAAGGCGACGGCGCCTAGCGATGATAAAGTCCAACTCGTTACCCACAACTGA
>JAGRJB010000335.1 GCA_020442965.1 Pseudomonadales bacterium | reverse complement strand
ACGCCGATGCCGGCCGTGCGCTTGCCTTGCGCGCCTTTCGGTGTCACCCAGATCACCCGCCCGGCGACGGGCAGTTTCTCGTCCTCGCCCATCAGATTGAGGAGCATGAATACTTCGTCGCCCAACCGGTAGTTACTATTGGTCGGAATGAACAGACCGCCATTGCGGACGAACGGCATATAGGCAAGGTACAGTGCGCTCTTGTCTTTGATGGTCAGCGTCAGCAGCCCAGGTTTGTTCGCCCCGGTACGGGCAAGTCGTTCGTTCATCTCGTCCTAACCTGTGCCCAGCGCCACAATAAACTCTCCACAGCGAGCGATTTGTTGATCGAAGTATGCATGAGCGAGCGCAATTCGCGTACCGCGTCGTGAAACTCGAGTAACAGTCCTATATTCAATCCCCTTGGTCCGGTTGACAACTGGGGTTCGCGCCGCATTTCCGGCAGATCATCGATTGCGCTGGCGGCGATCATGATCTGATCTGTGATCCAGCTCTCAGTGCAAGCCAACCGCAGATCCAACTCGTCCTTTGCCCAGCGCTCGGCAATCGCGGGCGGCTGCAGCGTTTGATCGTGCAGTGCGCAGAGGTGTACCAGTACCTCGCGACGAGTGCTGGCGATCTCAGCAGGGTCGATCTCCAGCAAGGCGAGCGGACCGGTGTCGAGAGCCGCCAGCGCCGCGTCCCATGGGCCCGCGCCGCGGGCATCGGTGAGCCACTGGACGGCGTCCGAGCGGGCTGGCGCGGCGACTCGCAGTTTGAGGCAGCGACTGCGAATCGTTGGCAATAGACGTGACGGTTGAGTCGTTACCAGGATCAATAGCGTCGTCGGTGTCGGCTCTTCGAGCGTTTTCAACAACGCGTTCGCCGCGTTGGCATTGAGTGCCTCGGCGGGTGCGAGAATCGCGATCTTGGCCCGACCAGAGTGGCCGGTCAGTCGCAGTTCCGTGACAGCGTCGCGAACCTGGTCGACGACGATTTGACGCGACTTCCCCTCCGGCTGAATGTGCTGACAATCGGGATGTTGGCGCACCCTCACCCATTGACAATCGGGACAGGCGCCGCAGGGCGCACGCGCGCTCTCGCGGCACAGCAAGAGTTGTGCGATCCAGCTCGCGAGCTGCAGTCCACCCGCACCGGGATCCTCATGCAGCAGTAACGCGTGCGGCACGCGATCGGCCAATCTTGCCGCGCACAGCGATTGCTTTGCCTCCTGCAGCCAGGGTAGCGTCATGAGGCGGTGTTTCCTTGCGCATCGACGTAGTCAAGTACCGCACGACACGCGGCGAGGCGCACTTGTTCGAGTGGTTGCATGCCATCGATGACGCGGAATCGGCGCGGCTCATTTGCGGCAAGGCTTAGGTAGTGAGCGCGAACACGTTCAAAAAAGGCGACCGTCTCGGCCTCGATGCGATCCGCCGCATTGCCGCGACTCCTGGCGCGTGTCAGACCCAACCCGACCGGCACATCCACTAACAACGTTACGTCCGGTACCAGATCACCGTGCACCGCTCGCGCGAGACTCTCAATGAAATCGCTGCTCACGCCGCGCCCGGCGCCTTGATACGCGCGCGTCGCGTCGGTGAAGCGATCGCAGACGATCCAGCTGCCCGCTGCGAGCGCTGGACGCACGCGGTTGTCGAGATGGATGCCGCGCCCGGCAAACATCAACAGTGTTTCCGTGGTTGAGGAAATTGTTTCTGCACCAGGTTCGAGCACAATTGCACGCACGCGTTCGGCTAGTGCGGTTCCCCCCGGTTCGCGCGTCGCGCAGACTGTGAGACCGCGGTGCTCCAGCGATTCGACGATCGCTGCCATGATCGACGACTTGCCCGCGCCCTCGATGCCTTCGACCGTGATGAAACGACCGCGCTTCATGGTTGACTGCTCGAAGTCGAGCCACTGCGATTGGACCGTAGCCGCGCCAGATATTGTTGCAATGCTTTGTTGTGCTCTTCATAGGTGCGCGAGAACGCATGCGAGCCGTCCGGGAGACCAGTCGCCACAAAGTAGAGATGACCGGTCTCAAGCGGCTGCGTCGCGGCGACGATCGCGTCTGCACCAGCCAAGGCGATGGGCGTAGGAGGCAGACCCGATCTGGTGTACGTGTTGTAAGGC
>JAGRJB010000334.1 GCA_020442965.1 Pseudomonadales bacterium | reverse complement strand
CGCTCTACATTCTCGACGAACCGACTACCGGCCTGCATTTTCACGACGTGGCGCAGCTACTCACCGTGCTGCATCGCTTGCGCAACGAAGGCAACACCGTCGTCGTGATCGAACACAATCTCGATGTCATCAAGACGGCCGATTGGGTGATCGATCTTGGACCGGAGGGTGGCGCGGGGGGCGGCAGGATCATTGCGACGGGTACTCCGGAGCAGATCGCCGCGACGCAGGAATCGAGCACCGGGCAGTACCTTGCGCCGCTTCTTTCAGGTAAGAAGTCCAGGCGGTGACCGGGCGAACGTCGACTCGCGATCGGTAAAGTATGTCGTCAACGGGATAGGCTGCCGCGCGCGGCTAATACCCCTGCGCCGCGCCGTCCTTGCGCGACTCCGACGCGCCGTAGTACACGCCGCTAACAGGTTCACGCAGAATCGCCTGGTAGCCGCCAAAATCGCCATCGTTAGTGCGCTTCACTTTGTGCCCGCGCGCCTCGAGCGCGCTCGCCAGTTCGGCCGACAAACCCGGTTCCAGCACGACGGTGCCGCCGTCAGTCATCTGTTCACCGGTCGGCTCGCTCGAGCCATCATGGCGCATTCGCGGCGCATCGCCCGCCTCCTGCAGATTCATGCCGAAGTCGATCATATTGACCAGAACCTGCACCTGTCCCTGCGGCTGCATACCGCCGCCCATCACGCCGAAGCTAAGCCACGGCTTGCCGTCCTTGGTGACAAAACCCGGAATGATGGTATGAAACGGCCGTTTGCCGGGCGCATAAACGTTTGCATGGCCGTCCACGAGCGCAAACAACTCACCACGGTCCTGCAGGATGAAGCCAAGATCGCCCGGCGTCATGCCGGAACCCATGCCGCGGTAGTTACTTTGGATCAATGACACCATGTTGCCGGCAGCATCCGCGACCGTGAGATATATGGTATCGGACTGATCGAGCGACGCATTGCCCGACGGATAGGCGGCCGCTGCTCGCTCGGGTGAAATCAGCGCTCGCCGCCTGGCGGCATAGTCCTTCGCAAGCAGAGTCTCGACAGGCGCGCGCGCAAACTCCGGATCAGCGTAGTAGCGTGCACGATCTTCGAACGCGAGTTTCTTGGCCTCGATGAACACATGCGCGTAGTCGGGCGAGCCGAAACCCATCGCCGCAAGGTCATATCCCTCGAGAATATTCAGCATCTGCAAGGTCGCGAGGCCCTGCGTGTTCGGCGGCAACTGCCATACGTCATAGCCACGGTAGTTAGTCGAGATTGGTTCCACCCAGGTGGAGCGGTGCGCGGCGAGGTCCTCTTTGCTGAGATAGCCACCCTGGGCGTGCATGTAATCGGCAATGCGTGCGGCGATGTCGCCGCGATAGAAGGCGTCGCGGCCCCCTTGGGCGATCGCCTCATACGTATCGGCGAGCCGCGGATTGCGGAATACCTCGCCCTTGCGCGGCGCTCGTCCGTCGGGCAGGAAAGTCGCCGCAAAACCTGGGAACTCCTCGAGCACTTGCGCATTACGCTGCCAGTAGTATGCAATCACCTCTGACAGCGGAAAGCCCGCGCGCGCATACCCGATAGCGGGCGCCAGCACATCCCTCATCGGTAGCTTGCCGAAGCGCTGGTGCAGCTCAAACCAGCCGTCGACCGCGCCCGGAACGGTCACTGGCAGCGGACCGCGCGGCGGAATGGACGTCACCTTCAGCCGCTTGAGTTCCTGGCGCAACTTGGCGAGTGTGAGGGACTGCGGCGAACGCCCGCTTGCGTTCAATCCATAGAGCTTGGACGTCTTGGCATCCCAGACAATGGCGAACAAATCGCCGCCGATGCCGGATCCGGTGGGCTCCATCAAGCCGAGCGCAGCATTGGCGGCGATCGCCGCATCAACTGCCGTGCCACCGCGCTTGAGAATGTCCAGCGCGATCTGTGTCGCCAACGGCTGACTCGTAGCGGCCATGCCGTGCTGCGCGATGACTTCGGAGCGCGTTGCATGCGGCAGACCCGTCGGCCGATCCACCGCGTTGGCCCGCCCGCCACAGAACATTGACATGCCCGTTAGCAACACGGCGCAAACACCCGATAACAAGCTCTCAGCGGGCAGGCACCGGCAGCCCGGACTGGAAAAACTGACGGATTTCCCCATTCGAAATGCGCTCCTGGTATTGACCCTTAGTATAGGCCGACACGACGCGCCGCCAGAACGATACCGCACCCAAATTGCGCTGGTACTCCAGGATCTCCCAGCGACCGGCGAAGCGGTTGAGGATCAACTCGACGGCAAAGCGACCTACGCCGAGCCGCCGATAGGGTCGGGCAATGAAAAACTCTGCCATCCGAAAATCAGCGGCTTTGCTGCCAGCCGCGACCGGCGCACCGCGCGCAACCATTGCGAAGCCGACCGGCTCAGTGCCACGCAGGATCAGGAGTGGCCAAACCGTGGAATCCCCAAACCAACGCGACAGTTGATCGGGCTCGCTGTGCCCCACTTCGCCAAGCGTCGGAAACATTCCCGTATTGAGCGGCGCCAGATCGTCGAGATAGTCACGATAAACACTCGCGATCCAGTCCCGATCCGTGGACGACCGTCGTGCATCCCGCACGCTCACCGACATAACAACTCCTGTTCGAGCAGTGCCCCAAAAAACAAGGCCCGGGCAGATCGTCGTGACACTGCCCGGGCCCTGGAGAGCCCGAAGGCTCAGAATGATCCGGTCAGGATCACTCCTTCTTCATCGAGTTCGCAGCGTCCTCAACCTTGGCAGCGGCTTCACCCATCTTGTCGCCGGCAGCGTCGACGGCGCTGGAGGCGGCGTCCATCGCGGAGCCAGCAGCGTCGCTGGCAGCATCGCCAGCAGCGGATGCAGCGTCACCGGCAGCGTCGGCAGCCGAGCCGGCAGCGTCAGCAGCCGAACCAGCGGCATCGGAGGCAGCATCAGCAGCGGTCGACGCGGCATCGGCAGCCGCACCAGCAGCTTCAGACATTGTGTTAGCAGCATCGGTTGCGGTGCTGGCAGCTTCCTGCCGACCGCAAGCCGTCAAAGCGAGAGCCGCAACGAGAGCGGCGAGAGCAACGGTAGTTTTCATCGATCGATTCCCCAAATGTAACAAGTGGTAATTAGAAATACGCTTAACAAACGTTTGTCCGCCATTCCTAAGCGGAGTCAGATTCTAGCGAGTAGGCGCAAGTTTTTAAACTCAAATCGCATCATCTGTCGTCACACGCAGACAGTTGCAGCGGTGCGCGCCGCTGCAGCGACATAAGTGCGCGACGCAAGGATCAGCGTTCCGTGATGCGAGAACGCCACAGGCCGTCGGCAGCGCCGCAAGTGCCCCCAGCGGCCCTCCAGCGGCACGACTACAATAGGGGTCATGCGGACTGAAACAACGGCGGAAATATTGAGTCCTGGGCCACCACCGACCCGCGACGAATGGACGACGCTCTTCAGCGCGCATCTTGAACAACTCATGCTGCGCACGACGACCGTTCTGGAGAACGCGGCATTCTCGGGACTGCTGCTGCACTCCGGCACGGAGCATTATGTCTTTCGTGACGATTTCACTTATCCATTCAAGGTTCACGCCACGTTCAAACAATGGGCGCCGATCTCGGCCGTGCCCGACTGCTTTGTCTATGTCGATCCGGACCGCGATCGCCCATTGCTGATATTCCATCAGCCACAGGACTTCTGGCATCGGGCCGCGCCAGTTCCCGACACCTATTGGTCTGACAGCTTCGAGATTCGTGTCGCAACTGATCGCGCCAGTGCTCGCGGGCACCTGCCGCACGACCTGTCGCGCGTGGCTTTCATCGGCGAAGCATTTCCCGAACTCACGACATTCGGCGTCGGGTCGGTCAATCCGCAGTACCTGTTAGCGGCGCTCGACTATCCGCGCGCGCGCAAGAGCCCCTACGAGCTGGCGTGCCTGCGGGAAGCCAATCGACTGGGCGCGCTCGGCCACCAGGCGGCCGCAGTGGCGTTTGCCGCCGGCGCTAGCGAGTTCGAGATCGCGCTGGCATTCATGGGCGCGACTGGCCAACGCGAGAAGGAACTACCATACAACCCGATCATCGCGTTGAACGAGGCGGGCTCCGTACTGCACTACCAGATGCAGCAGACGCAGCGACCCAGCGTTCGGCATTCATTCCTGATCGATGCGGGCTGCGAGTTCGCCGGCTACGCGAGCGATATCACCCGCACATATTCGTATTCGGATCCAGACTTCCGTGCGCTGATTGGCGCCTTCGACGATCTGCAGCAAGCGCTGTGCGGTGAGGTTCGAGCGGGCGTCGACTGGCCCGACATCCACCAACGATCGCACGTCGCCATCGCAGGCTGGCTACGCGACGCCGGACTCGTTCGTACTGACCCGCAGGAGACCGTCGACAGCGGTTTGTCGGCAGTATTTTATCCGCACGGCATCGGACACCTGCTAGGCCTGCAGGTACACGACGCGGGCGGCACACTCGGCGGCCCAGACGGTCACGAGATTCCACGGCCGCCGCGCCATCCAACGCTCAGGCTGACGCGCCGCCTGGAAGCAGGATTTGTCGTGACGATGGAGCCCGGCGTGTACTTCATCCGCCAGTTGCTGGATCAGGCGCGCGCCAGCCCATTGGGCAAGCACATCGAGTGGTCCCGCGTCGCGCAGCTCGAGCGATTTGGCGGCATTCGCATCGAGGACGATCTTGCCGTCACCGACGCCGGGTGCGAAAACCTGACGCGTGCAGCCTTCAGTACGACGATCGCGCCAGGGGCGTGAGCCGCAGCCCACGCCCCGAGCGCGAGTGGCGATGTACTAGCTGCGCTTCGCGAGCAGGTCGCGAATGTCCGTCAGCA
>JAGRJB010000333.1 GCA_020442965.1 Pseudomonadales bacterium | reverse complement strand
TTCACGTTCCGGCAGCGCATGCAGGGCGTCGGCCCGCGCCAGACGACCGACGAGTACGACGTGTACCAGTTGTTAGGAGGGGTGCGTGGGACGCTGGGCGAGCGCTTCTCCTGGGATGCGTTCGCGGCGACGTCGAGCATGAGCGAGAACACGATTCTCAACAACGACGTGTCGCTGACTCGCCTGGAGCAATTGCTCGATTCGCCGACCGGCGGCACCGAGGTCTGTGCGGGTGGCTACAACCCGTTCGTCGGGCCTGCGGGCCTGTCCGCCGACTGCGCCGACTTCGTGCGGTCGTATTTCACCAATCGCACGCGCCTCGAGAGCTCGCTGGCGGAGGCAACGCTGGGCGGCACGGCGTTCGCCACCGGTGCCGGTGACGCGCGGTTCTCGGTCGGCGCCGGCTGGCGCGAAGAATCGTTCCGCTTCGATCCCGATCTCGCCGTGGCGCGCGGCGATCTGCTGGGCTTCAACCAGCAGAATCCTCTGCGCGGCGCCTTCAATATCAAGGAGTTGTTCGCCGAGCTCTACGTACCCTTCCTGCAGGATGCGCGCTACGCGCAGAATCTCAGCATGACCTTGGGTGCACGCTTCTCGGATCATTCGATCAGCGGCACCGCGCAGTCCTACAAAGTGGAGGGGACGTGGCAGCCTTTGGCGGCGCTGCGCTTCCGAACGTCCTATCAGAAGGCAGTGCGCGCGCCGTCGATCTCTGAACTCTTCAGCCCGGCGAACCAGAATTTTCCGTCGCTGCTGGAAGATCCGTGCAGCAATCTCTCCAGTGCCCGGACACTGGGGCCCGCGGCCGATGCCAGCCGCGGTGGCAATGGTGCGATTCGTGCGCTGTGCGTCGCCCAGGGCATTCCGGCTGCTGACATCGACACATTCAGCTATCCATTCACACAGGTGGAATCCTTCGGCGGCGGCAACCCGGATCTGAACGAAGAGTCGGCTGATACCGTCACGCTCGGCGCGGTGTTCGATTCGCCGTGGTCCGGTCGGCTGTCTGGTCTGCGCGCCTCAGTCGACTACTATTCCATCCGACTCAAGGATGCAATCTTCTCGATCCCCGCGGGCGAGATCGTGCTCTTGTGTTATGGCTTCTCCGGCAACAATCCCAACTTCGATCCGAACGATCCGGCTTGCCAAGCCATCGACCGTCGCACCGATTCGTCGGGCAATGTGTCCGATGGCTCGCCCTTCGTGCCCAGTCAGGGCACGGCCAACGTATCGGAACTCAACACCGCTGGCGTCGATCTGCAGATCGACTGGGGCCTCGATCTGGGTGGCGCGGGCAAGCTCGACCTCAACCTGCTCGCCAACTGGCTGCAGCAGTGGGAGATCAGCTATCTGCCGAATCTGCCGGCGATCGATTACAAGGGCACGGTCGGCGACAACATCGGCACCGCCTTCCCCGACTACAAGTTGTTCTTCGGGGCCAACTGGTCCCGCGGCCCGCTGGGTGCCGGCATCCGGGCGCGCTATCTGCCGGCGATGGCTAACAAGTATGCTTCCTACGATCCCGGCACCACGGTCGGCGCCGACGCGGTCACCTACCTCGATCTGAACGCGTCCTGGCGGTTGCGTGACACCTTGGAGTTCCGGGTCGGTGTCGAGAACGCTACCGATGAACAGCCGCCGCTCTATACGTCGTCGGTGCAGATGAACACTGACCCGTCGACCTACGACGTATTGGGACGTCGCTACTATGTGCGGGCGAACATGAGTTTCTGAGGCCGGCTGACGATCGGTCCGTGCGTTGTCTCAGCGGGCCGCGACATCGCTGGCGCAGTCCTCGTCGCCACCAGCATGTTAGTACGGCCGGGAAGGGTGGATCGGGGGCTGCGGTCAGGTCAATCGGAGGTCCATTGGCGGTCCGGCGCGAACGGGCGGCATGAACTACAGTGCAACGCCATCGCCCGCGAGTAGTTCGACCAAGCCCTCGTTCCCGGTTTGTCTGGCGATATCCATTGCTGAGGCGCCCTGGAAGCGCAACTTCGAATAGTTGACTCCCGCTCGCTGCAACATTCGCACCGAATCCACCTCGCCCTCAATGATCGGCAACAACGCAACTGGAATATCCGCGATACCAACGCGCGCACCCGGGTTTGCGCCGAGCTTGAGCAATCGCCGAGCGGCCGGCAAGTCATGATTCTGCAATGCGTGGGCCAGCGCTGTCAGTCGATCGTTGTCCAGCTGGTCAATCTTTTCACCTTCGGCGATCAATCGCTTGGCCGCAACGACTGTGCGTTCACTTCCGGCCAAGAGATAAAGAGTATTGGGCCCGGCCGGCAGGTAAACCCGAGCCTGATTGAGAGCCTGCTGGCGCTGCGCCGCTGAACTGTTAGCCCACATGACGTACGCCGCCAGGCCGAGGACCTGCCGTGACGCGGAATCTTCGCAGTCGATGTTCAGTGCCTGCCGTGCGACGTCCATTGCCGCCTGCGGATTGCCGCGTACGTGTAGCAGGAACTTGGCGTAATCCACGCTATAGCAGCTCCCCTTGCCATACTCCTGCATACGTTGCTTTTAGAGCGCTTCAACCCCATCCAAGTCTCGTCGACGTTCCAGTAATTGAATCAGATTGCGATAGGCATCGGCGCGCGCACGATCATAGGTATCGTGCGTCATGGGTCGTGTCACGGCAACGCGATACTTTGCAATCGCCTCGTCCGGCTTGTCTTGTTTGACGAGCAGTTCGCCCCAGTTGGCCCACAACCATAGATTGGGGGGGTCTGCCTTGGCGGCGTCAACGAACAACTGCTCCGCTTTGCCGAGTTGGCCCTGATGGGTGTAGACGTAGCCCAGCAATATCTTGGCGTTGCTGTTGTCGGGACGAATCTGCAACGCCGATTCCAGCAAATTCTCCGCATGATGCAGACCATCAGGCCCCCAATTCTCACGCATCGCGACCCGCGCGAGCTCGACGTACGCGGCATCGA
>JAGRJB010000332.1 GCA_020442965.1 Pseudomonadales bacterium | reverse complement strand
GGTTCGGCGCTCGTGGTGGACGGCGTAGTGGAGCCATTGGAGCTGGGTCACCTGCCGTACAAGAAGGGCACGTACGAGGACTACGTTGGCAAGCGCGGCCTGAAGCGGCTCGGCAAGAAGAAGTGGCGTCACCGGGTGATCGATGTCATCGGTCGTCTCGCGGCGGCCCTCGAGCCCGAGGAGATCGTGATCGGCGGCGGCAATGCCAAACATCTGAAGGAGTTGCCAGAGAAGTGCCGGCGCGTGGATAACTCGATGGCATTCGCGGGTGGCTTCAAGGCTTGGCAGGCGGCAGCAGGCAGTAGCAAGTCGTGAGCCAAAACGGTAATCAGACTGACTGGCCGGCCGACGATGCGCCGGGTTCGCCGGGTATCCCACCGACCTGGACGTCGAGCGCCAAAGACATTGTTGGTACGTCGCTTGGACCAAGTCGCGTCTGGTTCACGCTCGGACACGGGATTGTCAACGAGGTTTATTATCCGCGGGTTGATCTGCCGCAGATCCGCGATCTCGGCTTCATCGTGGCGGATGGCGACGGCTTCTGGTGCGAGGTCAAGCGACTCGCTAACTACCGACTAGCTACGCCCGCGCCCGGAGTCCCGGCCGCGACGATCACTCACACTCATGACCGATTCGAACTCACGCTGCGTGTGGTGCCGTCGCGCGATCGCGCCGTATTGCTGCTCGACGTGCAGCTCGAGGGCGATGAGAACCTGCGCCCCTATGTGCTGTTAGCGCCTCATCTGGGCGGCGAAGGCTGGCACAACATTGTCGCGCAAGGGCAGCACTACGGCCGCCAGGTACTGTGGGCGGAGCAGGGGCCTTTCGGTTTGGCACTGGCGGCAGTGAACTCGAGCCAGCTCGACGTGCTCGGGCGCGCGAGTGCCGGGTACGTCGGTCGCAGTGACGGGTGGCAGGATTTCGATCGCAATGGCGCGATGACTTGGCGCCATGAGCGCGCCGGCCCGGGCAACGTCGCCATCATGGCGCAGCTCGAGCGTCGCTGCGTGTTGGGGCTTGGTTTTGGTGCTTCGCGCGGCGCGGCCGCGTCGCTGGCGGTGGCGGCGCTGGCGCAGCCATTCGATCAGAGCTGGAGCGAGCATCAAGGTGCCTGGCAAGCCTGGCATGATCAGTGTCACGCCACCGTAGCCGTCAAGGGTCTTTCCAGGGCGCTCGATGTGCAGTTGGCAGTCTCGAGAACGGTGCTGCGCTGTCATCTGGATAAAGTTCACCCCGGATCGATGGTTGCTAGCTTGAGCATCCCGTGGGGCAACTCGCGTGACGATCAAGGTGGCTATCATTTGGTATGGCCGCGCGATTTGGTCGAATGTGCCACCGCTCTGCTCGCCGTCGGGAGCGTATCCGAGTCGCGTGAGGTGTTGCGCTATCTGATTGCGACGCAGTACCCGGATGGTCACTGGAATCAGAATCAGTGGTTGGGTGGCACGCCCTTTTGGCAGGGTGTGCAGCTCGATGAGGCGGCACTTCCCGTCATTCTTGCCGCCTTGTTAGCCGAGCACGATTTGCTTGATGGTATGGAAGTCAAGGACCTGGTCCGGCGCGCATTGGGCTTCGTCGTGCGTGTCGGCCCGGTGACCGATCAGGACCGCTGGGAAGAGGATCGTGGTATCAATGCATTTACACTTGCCGTCTGCATCGCGGCGTTGGTCGCCGGATCGCGGTTCCTGGACCGCGATGCAGCGAGCTTGGTCCTGGATGTCGCCGACGCATGGAACGAGCAGATCGAGGCGTGGTTGTACGTGACAGGCACGTCGCTGGCTCGCCAGCAAGGCGTCGCCGGCTACTATGTGCGCATGGCGCCGCCGGACGTGCTGCATGACCGTGCCGCTCTCGAGGCGCCTCTACCGATCAAGAATCGACAGAGCGATCCGGGCCTGCGTGCCGACGCGCAGGTGTCGGTCGATTTCCTGCAGCTCGTGCGTTTCGGGCTGCGCACGCCTGATGATCCGCGGGTGCGCGATACCGTCAAAGTCGCCGATGCCATGCTGCGAGTCGAGACGCCATCGGGTCCGGCCTGGCATCGCTACAACCAGGACGGCTACGGCGAGCACGCGGATGGCAGCGAGTTCGATGGTACCGGGGTGGGTCGTGCCTGGCCGCTCCTGACCGGTGAGCGCGGCCACTACGAGTTGTTAGCCGGCCGTGATGCGCTGCCGTACCTCAACGCGATGTGCTCGATGAGCGGACCGAGCGGTATGCTGCCCGAGCAGGTTTGGGATACCGAGCCGATCGCCGGCAAACCATTCAGAGCCGGCAAACCCAGCGGCTCGGCCATGCCGCTCGCGTGGGCCCACGCCGAGTTCATCAAACTGCTTCAATCGCGGCAGCGCAAAGCGATCGTCGACTGCCCCAAGCCGGTATTCGAGCGTTACCGCGACGCGCAACATGCAGCGTCCGTCTCGATCTGGAGTGAAGCCGTGCCGCTCGCGCATTTCAAGGTCGGAACGGACTTGCGCGTCAATCTTGCCGCGGCAGAGATGCTCAGTTGGCAGCGCAAAGCTGCGGACGAATGGCACGAACTCGCGCCGCGTGCGGCGCTGCCCGGCATTTGCACCACGGTCCTGCCGACGCACGACCTGGCCGCAGGCGATGGCGTGGAATTCCGTTGGCGGACCAAGAATTCCGAACCGTACGGCGCAACGTTCGAGGTAGTCGCAAAGTAACCCCGGCGCGGCTGCGCAAATCCACCAGCGAGCCGCAGGCAAGCTGCTCTAACCCGCGTGCTTCAGGCAGTCGGCCCTTCGGCCGGCCATTCGATCGGGTTCAAGCCATAGAACTCTCGCAGCACAGCATAGAGCTCAGGGTTTTGCTTCGCCAACGCGTCGGAGCGCTCGAAAAATGCCTCGGTCGCGACAGCGAAGAACTCCGCGCGGTCTGCACTGCCGTATGGATCGATGAGAGATTGCGCGCCGGACTCGACTGCTCGGCAGAGTCGCGCATATTCGGCACCGAGCGTATCGTGCCAGGTGCTGGCGGCATCGCTCGACGCGGTCGAGAGCGTACCGCCCCAAACATGATCGAGAAAGTGTGCGCATTCGTGCAGCACGAGATTGTGAGCATGCGCGCTCGGGGCGGTACTAATAACATCCGGCCAAGAGAGGACGATAGAGTCCGTCGCGATGGACTGTCCCGCGAGCACATCCTGCGCCTCCGTCACGACGCCCGTTTCGTCCTCCTCGGCAATCGGCACGACGAAGGCATCCGGATACAACAATACGGAATGCAGCGGCCGGTATGCATCGGCGTTTCGCTTGACGACCAGCAGCGCGGCCTGCACGGCGACAACGAGACGCATTTCGTCCGTGACTTGCAGGCCGTTGCAACCGACAAAATCGACGCGCGCGGCGAACACCAGCGCAGTTCGCTCCACCTGTGCGCGCAACGCGCCGGGTAATCGACGGTACAATGGGACATGCCGACGCAGCGCAGTACGCCAGTCGTCGCGAAACGGCTGCGCACCGCGGCGCCGCTGTGCGGCACGCCGTCGCAGGCGCTGGCCCAGCAACGCCAGCACTGACAATACAGCGAGTGCGGCGAGGACCAGCCCGAATCGGTCCGCGTTCACGTGCGCTCGCGACTCTGCCGCGCGAAAGTGTCGATCGCATGCTCGAGTACGTTCAGCTGGCGGCGTCGCGCGGCGGCCATGCCGCGACCGTAACGCAACGCGTTGTAGCGATCCGCAATGTCCCTTGCTGCGGAGCCCAGCTCGGGCCGTGCGGTTGCGATCCGACTCACGAACGCGAGTGCCGTCTCGTCGCTGGCGCGCGGCGTCACGAATCCGGCCGCGGTCGTGCAGAAGCGCTGCCACGCGCGCGCCACGCGATCCGGTTGCGCCCGTATCATGAGATGTCGCAGCGAGTACGCGATCCAGACCAGCCAACCAATGAAGCCGGCTGCCAACAGCATGCCGAGTCCGCGCCAGCCTGTATCGCCGAGTCCGAGATTGTTGAGCAACGCCAACTGCTGCCGGAAGTCGAACTCGACCACGTTCTCCCGCCACCAGTGGTTGGCACCATCCCACACCATGAGCGCACGCGTGAGCCACGGTGAGTGGTGCATGAAGCGTGTCGGCGCGGATAGTGCATTCGGCAGCAGATCGATGACGCCGCGAGTAAGGCGTTCCGGTTCGACGACACCCGTCGGATCGACGCGCATCCAGCCCGCCCCATCGAGCCACACTTCCGTCCAGGCGTGCGCATCGGACTGGCGCACGATGAGATATCCGCCGATCGGGTTCCACTCGCCGCCCAGGTAACCGGTGACGACGCGCGCCGGGACGCCGCCGGCGCGCATGATCGTGGCGAATGCCGAAGCGTAGTGGCCGCAGAATCCCAGCCTGCTGTCGAACAGAAAATCGTCCACTGAATCGAGACTGCTACGCGGCGGTTCGAGAGAATAACGAAATCCCTGGGTACGAAAGTATTCCAGCACTTGCCCGATGAATGCGCGGGTGTCCGGTGTACGATCGCGCAATTCGCGCGCGAACCTGCGGCTGCGGGGATTGCGGGAGCCGGGCAGTGCGGTCAGCATCCGTTCGGCGACCGACGATAGCGCTGTCGTGCTACGCGTGCGCGTGTGTGATTCAACCTCATAGCTAACGACTTCGTCGACCGGCTGCAGTGAGACCAGCTGATGATCGGCGGTGAGGAACACGTCACTGCGGGGTGATTTGCTGACCGTATCGAGCGCAAACCACCAGCGGCGGTTGTGCGGCTCGAGCGTGATCCGTTGGCGGACAGCAGCACCGATGCCCTCGACCAGCGGTTCGCGGTATTGAGAATAGGGCGCGCGCCGCCAGGTGAAGCCATCGAAGTGGGTCAGCACGGGCCCACGCCAGTAGCGTTGTGGCGGCGGCGGCGCAGCGGACTCGAAGCGCACTCTGAACGCAGGTTCGTAGAACTCGATCAGTTTGCCGATGCTTCCGGGCGACATTTCATCGCTCAGGCCTGTCGATGCCGCGCCACCGGTAGGCAACGCCCAGAATTGCCCGGCGACTCGCGGAAAGAACAGAAAGAACACGATGGCTAGCGGCGACGCCGCGAGCAGCGCCCGACCGGCGAGGCGCATCGCGGTGCGCGGCGTCATCGAGTCCGAGCGCTGCGCAATGAGTGCGAAGGCGGCGCAGCAAACCCACGCGTATAACAAATAGAGCGGTACGCGCGTGAGTGTCTGATTTGCAAGACAGGCGGCTAGCAAGAGAAATAGGCCGACGCCAATGACGACTCGCTCGTCCCGCGGCGTGCGCGTCTCGAGCAGTTTGAGCGCTCCCATCATGCTGAGCAGCGCGGTGCCAGCGGCTAGACCATTCAAGGTCCGAAAGCTCGCGAGGACGGCGAGCAGAGCGAGCGCTGTTGCGAAAATGAACGCTGCTCGAATCGCCAGGCGCGTGCCCGGCAACGGGACAATATTCAGCGCAGCGATGAAACGCCACAGGGAACAGCCAAGCACGGCGACGAGCGTCCAGATCGGTAGGGTGCTGGCGTGCAGCAACACGCCCATCGTGAGGACGACGATCGCAGCGGTTGCCGCCGTCTGCTCGGCGTCGAGCCGTGGAAATCTTTGTCGCTGGTCGCGTACGACCGGCGTCATTGCGTCGGTCTCATGCTCAAGCCGACGACGGCTAGTGCCGCGAGACAGCGATCGCGATGTGGCAGGCCGGCACCGGGCTCTACGAACGTGTCGGTAAGTTGCAAGCCGTAACGCTCACCGCG
>JAGRJB010000331.1 GCA_020442965.1 Pseudomonadales bacterium | reverse complement strand
CCCTATCGCTGTCCGCCGGGGCCGTACGAACGCGCCTGCCTGATCGCGGACTGGCTGAAAGAGAAAAAGCCGCGTGCCAAGCTGATTCTGCTCGATGCCAATTCCGACATCGCAGTGGAAAAGGAGAACTTCCAGCGAGCATTCACCGAACTCTATGGCGACATCATCGAATATCGCAACGGTGTTGAAATCGCGTCAGTCGATCCAGGACGGAAGACACTCGCGACCAACGGTGGCCCGATTCATGCCGACGTCGTCAATCTGATACCGCAGCAACGGGCGGCCGCATTGGTGGCAAAAACTGGCTTGGCGACCGACAAGCAAGCACGCTTTGCGCCAGTCGACGTTCTCAGCTACGCGAGTTCCGCCGCGCCGACGGTGCACGTAATCGGCGATGCGTGCGCGACCACGCAGCCCATGGCCGGGCAGATGGCCAATCAGCAGGCCAAGGTCTGCGCCGACGCATTGACACGCATTTTTGCGGGCCATGAACCCGATGTGGCTCCCGTGACGAATTCCGCCTGCTATTCGACCATCACCCGCAGTGAAGCGGGCTGGATGACCGCAGTGTTTCAATATGACCCTGCGGCCCACGTCATGAAACCGATGGCCGCAGCCTCAGCGGCGTCGCAAGGCTGGACGCGGGAGAACTTCAAGCAGATGAGCAAGTGGTTCGATGCACTCATGGCGGACACGTTCGCTTGAGACGAGACCCGAAGCCACGGAATGATTAGTTAGATCGCGATTCGTCGTGGCGCTAGCGGCTGCGGTGGCTCCGTGCTGAACGCGCGGTCGCGAAGTCATCATGGAGTCGGCGCAGCCGCCGATAACTCTCGTAGCGCCTCGCGTTGAGGCGACCGCCGGCGACCGCCGCTTGCACCGCGCAATTCGGTTCCTGCAAATGGCGGCAATCCTGGAATCGGCACGCCGGCGCCAGACGCGCGATTTCGGGGAAACCCAGAGTTGTCTGTTCGATATGCTCAAGCGTCGGCGCGAAGTCGCGAACCCCGGGCGAATCGATCAGCCAGCTGTTCGCATCCAGTTCGAAGGCGCGCGAGGCCGTGGTCGTATGCCGACCTTCGTCGTCGCGCGTGAGCTCGCCGGTCTTGACGTCTTGACTCGGTGCGAGCGCGGCGACGAGCGACGACTTGCCGACGCCAGACTGGCCTACCAATGCGCTGGTTGCGGCCCGCAGCAGCGCTTGAACCTTCTCGAGATGCAATCCCGTTGCTGCCGAGCAGCGCGTAATCGGATAGCCGGCAGCTTGGTACGCGGCCGCGTCGGATATTGGCAACGCGTTGTTTGGCAGATCCGACTTGTTAACGACGATGTGACCACGGATACCCGCAGCCGTGGCAGCGCATAGGTAGCGATCGAGCACGAACAGATCTGGTGTCGGCTCGGTGGCTATGACGACCAGCAATTGGGTGAGATTCGCCGCGACCGGCTCGCTGACGCCCCGCAGATTGGCGCGCGCGAGGAGCGTGCTGCGGGGTAGCACTGCACTGATGACGATTTCATCGTGCGTCGCGTCGTATTCACAGCTGACACGGTCACCACAGACGATCGACAATTTTCGCCCACGCGGCCGCGCGGCGTGCCGCTCGCCCGCGCGGTCGCGAACCTCGAACCGTCGGCCATATGCTGCGACGACGCGGGCTTCGAACAACTCGACTCTGGTGGCCTTGGCAGGTTTCTCGGTAGGCATTTATCCGGGGATCAGGTCAACGGCGCCGCGACGACTATCGGTGACGCTCTGTTAGAATGCTACTTTGCCAGAAGAGCTGCGGCCGTGCGCCGCTGAATGCCGATGCACTCTGAACAAGCACCCCGTAGCGACCTACTGATCTGGATCGATCTGGAGATGTCCGGGCTGCAGCCCGAAACGGATGTCATTATCGAGATCGCAACCTTGGTAACCGACCAAGACCTGGCGGTGATCGCCGAGGGCCCGGTGCTGGCGATTCACCAACCAGACGAGCTGCTTGCGGCCATGGATGACTGGAATCGCAAGACGCATGGCGCCACCGGGCTCATTGACCGTATCCGTGCGAGCGATGTCACGACGGCTGTCGCCGAGTCGCGCACGTTGGCCTTTCTCAGTCGACATCTCGCAGCAGGTGCCTCGCCGATGTGCGGCAACAGTATCTGTCAGGATCGACGGTTTCTCGCGCGCCAGATGCCACAGCTGGAACAGTTCTTCCACTACCGTAATCTCGACGTCAGCACCTTGAAGGAACTTGCGCGCCGTTGGGCGCCGCGGGTGCTCGACGGCGTGGTGAAAGAAGGTCGCCACGTCGCGCTCGATGACATTCGCGATTCTATCGCGGAGTTGCAGCACTATCGTCGTCACTTGTTTGCGCCGGCCTATGCTGGATCGAGTGCCGGTTGACGGCGCCTGACGTTCCCGATTTCGACGCGGTGATCGCGGCCGCCGGCAGAATCAGCGGGCACGTTCTGCATACGCCGATGATGCGCTCCGATCGATTTGATACACGCGTCGGCGCGCAAGTGTTCTTCAAGTGCGAGAACCTGCAGCGGGTCGGGGCCTTCAAGTTCCGGGGCGCGTACAACGCGATCTCCCGGTTGTCGGACGACCAACGGCGCCGCGGCGTGGTG
>JAGRJB010000330.1 GCA_020442965.1 Pseudomonadales bacterium | reverse complement strand
CCCAGGTCAAGGTTGCGGTCGATGCGCGGCATGACGAGAATTTTCTGATCATTGCGCGCACCGATGCGCGAACCGGCCTGGGCTTCGATGAAGCGGTGGATCGTGGTGTGGCCTATGCTGCCGCAGGCGCAGATATCGTATTCGTCGAGTCGTTACAGTCGGATGATGAAATGCGGCGCGCGTGCGCGGCGATCGACAAGCCGTTGATGGCTAACATGTCGGATGGCGGCAAGACGCCGATTCGCGCGGCGACGGATCTCGCTCGGCTCGGCTACTCCCTGGCGATCTTCCCAGCGATGGCGGCACTCGCCGCCAGCGCCGCCATCGAGCGCGCCATGCGCTACCTCAAGACTCAGGGAACCAGCGTCTCGCCCGACGTGCCGTTGTTTTCGTTCGATGAGTTCTGTCGGATGGTCGGCTTCGAAGACGTCTGGGCATTCGAGGAGAAGTGGCGCGAGGTTCTGCAGAAGTAGTATGGCAATCCCGCGATTGACCTTTCATCCGGACGGCATTACCGCGGTGGATACGGAATATCTGCGACTCGGCATGGACGCCGCGCACGTGATCGTAGCCGGCGCGCACGCCGCAATCGTTGATACCGGTACGAATACATCCGTACCGCTCATTCTGGCGACACTCGACGAGCTGGGAGTGCTGCCGGACTCCGTCGAGTTCGTCTTTTTGACCCACGTCCATCTCGATCACGCCGGTGGCGCTGGCCGGCTCATGCAGCAACTACCCAACGCACGCGCGGTGCTGCATCCGCGCGGCGCACCGCACATGATCGATCCTACCAAGCTGATCGCCGGTTCGATTGCGGTGTATGGCGCCGAGAATTTCGCGAAATTCTACGGTGAGGTGATGCCGATCGATGAGAATCGGATCATCGTGACGACGGATCGGCAGCGCATCGCACTTGCCGAGCGCGAGTTTGAGTTCGTGCACACGCCAGGGCATGCATTGCATCACCACGCCATCGTCGATCACGGTGCCAGGAGTGTGTTCACCGGCGACACTTTCGGTATCTCCTACCGCGAGTTCGATACGTCGCGCGGCGCCTATATCATGCCGACGACGACGCCGACGCAGTTCGATCCGGAGCAACTCGTTGCATCCATCGACCGATTATTGGCGTACGAGCCGCGGGCGCTATATCTGACGCACTACAGCCGCGTCACCGACGTGCCGCGGCTCGGCACGGCGCTCAAGCTGCAGATCGCGGCGTTCGTGCGCATTGCTCGCGAGGCGGCGGCCGCGCTGACGGGTGATACTGATGCCGCACCAGACGACGACGCCCTGCAGGCACGAATCCGCGACGGTCTGCGTGACTACGCGTTCGAATCGTTGCGCGCTCACGGCTGCACGCTGGCAGATGACGCGATCGACGCGTTGCTGTGGGGTGACTTCGAGCTGAACTCGGCCGGGCTGGTGGCCTGGCTTGCACGGCAGCGGCGTTAGTCGATCGGCCGCTTGCGATTCCGCGCGCCGTCGCCGCCGTTGTCATCGAGTTCCATTCCAGCGCGCGCACCTGGTTCGTACGGCTCGCGCGTTCGCGGCAGTTCGGCTGTGGCGTCTTGCCGGGCGCATGCCGACACCAGTCCCGATTCGTAGTCCGCGCCATGCTCTGCAAACGGCGTGCGGAGCACAATCCAGGTCGCAGCCGCGCCCAGCATAGCGCCGATGACGAAGCTCCCGAGATATCCGTTCCGGGCACGCCCAGTGCTGGTCGATGTCGGTGGCTCGTCGGAAGGCGGCGGTTGCGCGCTCTCCCACTCGGCGATTACGTCGCGCGCCTCGGTCGCCCGCTCATCTGCCACGGCCACGCGTACCAGGTTGCCGAGTGGCAGTTCGCCAGCGCCGGTTTGCAAGTATTCACCTAACACTTGGCTCGGAATATCGGCGCGCTGCAGCAGATCGCAGATCATGTGTGCGTCGACGGCGAGCGAGGATTCGAATACTGTTTGCATGACGGCTACGAACCCTTTGGTAAGGGCAAGGCTGTCGTCTCCTTGATCGTGGAGAGGGCGATGCTGGAGTTCACCGACTGGATACCCGGGATGCGGGACAGATGATCAAGGAAGAACGCTTC
This sequence comes from Pseudomonadales bacterium, assembly GCA_020442965.1. GTDB lineage: Bacteria > Pseudomonadota > Gammaproteobacteria > Steroidobacterales > Steroidobacteraceae > CADEED01. Next base: position 1,218 of record JAGRJB010000330.1, on the reverse strand, counting down.
GTAGGCGTCGATGCTCGGCACGACGATCCTCAGCAGGAAGTCCCTGTCGCCTAACAACGAATAGCAATCCAGCACTTCCGGGAAGTGGCGCACCGCTTGCTCGAACTGTGCCAGCGCCTCTCGACCGGTGGCCAGGAGTTTGATTTGGGTGAAGACCAGGACGTGCAGACCGACCGCGCGCCGCTCGAGCACCGCGACCCGCGCCTTGATGGCGCCGGCTTTTTCGAGTCGTTGCAGACGACGCCAGGCGGTGGTCGTCGTCAAATCGCAGCGGTCGGCCAGCTCCGCGGCGGAGAGGCTGGCGTCGCGTTGCAGTGCATCGAGCACGCGGAGGTCACTGCGATCGAGTTCGATGGTTGAAATTTTCATAATTGTTCCAAGAAGCGAAATGTTCGTTCCATTGTAGCGGATTGATCACGCCGGGGTCGAAACGCACGTTTCCGCGCCGCGGTCTATGATCGGACGTTCACCCGACTGCACTGGATAGATCTCTATGCCGCGCTTGCACGTCCCTGTCACACCTACGCGACCTGGCGACACGCCGGACTTCAGCTACGTTGCATTGTCGCCGGCGGGTGCGATCAAGAAGCCGCCCTTCGATCGTCCTGCGCTTGAATTGGAGTTCCTGGCGACCGGTCTGGTGCGCGTGCTCGACGATGATCATCGCGCCAAAGGTCCCTGGAACCCGAAGTTGCATCCGGACACCTTGCGTACCGGCCTCAGGCATATGCTGCTGAACCGGGTATTCGACGAACGCATGCAGCGCACGCAACGCCAGGGTCGGATCTCGTTTTATATGCGTGCCTTTGGCGAAGAGGCCGTGGCTGTCGCGCAATGCATGGCGTTGGAGGCCGGCGACATGCTGTTTCCTTCCTATCGTCAGCAGGGCTTCCATATCGTACGTGGGCGCCCGCTCGTCGATCTGATGTGCCAGTTGTTATCCAACACGCGCGATATGTGCAAAGGCCGGCAGCTGCCGGTCATGTATCACTGGCAGGAAGGCAATATCTTCTCGATCTCCGGCAATCTCACGACGCAGTTTCCGCAGGCTGTCGGCTGGGCGATGGCCGCTGCCATCAAGAAAGAGCCGCACATCGCGGCAAGCTGGATCGGTGAGGGTGCGAGCGCCGAGGCGGACTTTCACCACGCGCTCCTCTTTGCCTCCGTGTATCAGGCGCCGGTCATCCTCAATGTCGTCAACAACCAATGGGCGATCTC
>JAGRJB010000329.1 GCA_020442965.1 Pseudomonadales bacterium | reverse complement strand
ATTCGCGCTGCACCGGTTGCGCGCAGCACCGCATCGCCCAGACGCACCATGTCCTGTAGGTAGTGGCCGCGGGCCTCCGCCGTGAGGTCGTTGAGTTGCGGCACCACTGGATCGGGCAGCAACAGGCAGTAGCCGCGCACGAATTGTTGTTGCCCAAACAGCGCCCAGCCTGAACCGAGTCGTGCAATGACAGCGGGGTCGCGTCCATCGCGTGCCGCCGCGACCTTCTTGTGAATTTCCGTTTCGACTTCCATATCTTGCGCTTTCATCGGCTTATTCTCGCGCTCAGCGCCGCAAAACGCCAATGTCAGGCTCTGACGCCGCGGAACTACCCTCTTCAGGGCTAGTCAGACGCAGGGCAAAGTCGTACGCGACGACGGTAGTACAAGCCGTAAAGTCCGCCTCCGGTGCCCAGTCGGCCGCGGAATCGAAGAATTTTTGCGCTGCGGGACAAGTGCGCAAGTCTGTGGCAATTTCAGCACTCGAGGGCACGCGTGCGTTGTCGTGCTCCAGCATGTGCACTAACCACTCGGCGCAGAGGTCGTCCTCAGCGGACCGCTCAGTCGCCTCGCGCCCCATGCGAACGATCGTCACAAGCGCCGGTGTTCGAGCGCGCACGGCACGCACGGTGGCCGAGACATTGACGAATGCACCCGTGAAAACCGCGACGGCGTTGAACGCCGCCGCCGTGAGACCCTGCGTGCCCGCGTGGGTCGTGTGAATGATCGTGCGATCGGTGAGATCCAGCGCCGCGAGCTCGGTCGGCGAGTTTCCGGCGTCGAATCCAGTTAGTTTGCGAGCGTACCGCTCGCCCACCAACAGCCAATCCGGATGACGGTCACGTAAGGTCCGCGCGGTCTCAACCGCAGCAACTGGTACGACGGCCGCAGCGCCACGCGCAATGGCCGTCGCGGCAACCGTACAGGCGCGAAAAACGTCGATGACGATCGCGACGCCGCGAGCCTTCTTTGCGCCAGCGACGAAATCCACAACTTCGATCTGCATTAGCTGCGCGAGTCTACAGATCCTTTAGACTAACGCCCCCATGAAAGCTGTTGATTTCCTCGGCGCTCTCGCAGTCTGTGCGCTATTGACAATATCGGCCGACCGCGCAATGGCGGCCACCGGCGATGCAGTCGCAGAGTCGATCGAACCCATGGTCGAATCGGCGCTGTCGAGCCATCGTGTCGCAGGCATCGAGCTACCCGACACGGCGCGGTTCGCGACGGTCATTCGGGCACTCTATGCGCGGCGTGGTGGCGCACCGCTGTGGTTTACCCAGGCTGGACTTACAGCAAACGGTCGCGAGTTGCTGGAACGAATCCGATTCGCCGACCAATACGGGCTGCGCTCAGGTGACTATCGTGCCAACGACATCATCTACCGCGCTTTTTCGCTAGCCGGTAGCAACGCGGACCCCGCCGAATGGCAAGCACTCGATGTCGCACTGACATTCACAGCGGCACGATTTCTGACGCACCTGCATGCAGGTCGAATCGATCCACGAACCGTCGGTCACGATCTGATCGTGCCACACGCTTCGCTCGACCTCGCGACGGCACTCGCGGCATTGGCGGGCACTACGGATATACCCAACGTATTGGCCGACTATGAACCGGGCTTTCGTCACTATGAATTGCTGCGTCGCGCTCTGCTCCGGTATCGTGAGCTGGCGCAACAACCTGAGCTCAACGAGCTACCGACGCTGCCGACTCGCAGCGTGCGTCAGGGTGATACCTATGCTGGCATGAATAGACTGCGCGCACTCTTGCTGGCACTCGGCGACTGGCCCGAATCGGAAACAACCGCGACCGTCGATTCCTTGGATGCGACCACCGTCAACGCGCTCAAACGCTTTCAGGCGCGACACGGTCTGGATGCTGATGGTGCGCTCGGGCCCGGTACGTTCATGGCACTAACAACACCGTTCGCTCGGCGAGTGCAGCAGATCGAGTTCGCGCTGGAGCGGGCGCGTTGGCTGCCGTCGCGGCTCGATAGCCCACCGATTATTGTCAATATTCCACAATTCAAACTGTTTGCGTTCCGCACGCTCGAGGACAGCGAAAGCGACATGCTGCACATGAACGTGGTGGTCGGTAAGATCTTTCCGCAAAACAACACTCCGGTATTCGCGGCCGACCTGCGCTATGTCGTGATCCGACCCTACTGGGACGTCCGGCGTAGCATTCTGAACAACGAGCTTCTGCCATCGATACGCCGCAATCCCGACTGGTTCGTACGCAATCGATTCGAGATCGTGCAGGGTCAGAGCGATACGAGCCCAGTGTTAGCGCCGACGCCCGAGAACATCGAAGCGCTCGCAAGCGGCGCTGCCCGGCTGCGTCAGAGGCCGGGCGCCGACAACTCACTCGGCAATTTCAAGTTTCTGTTTCCCAATGTCTATAACGTCTACCTGCACGATACGCCCACACGCGGCACGTTCGCGCGCGCGCAGCGCGCCGCAAGCCATGGCTGTGTGCGCATCGAGGACCCACGCGCACTCGCGGATCAGCTATTGGCCAATGAGGCAGGCTGGCAGGACGCGGCGGCGCGAGCCGCGCAAATCGATGCCGCTCTGGCGCGATCGACACCGACTCGCATCACGCTCCAACGGCCCGTGCGTGTGTTCTTGATCTACGCCACCGCTCTCGCGCTCGAAGACGGTCGTGTGCTGTTCTTCGATGATATCTATGGTCACGATGCGCGGCTTGCGAGCGCACTGGCAGCGACGGTGCATTGAGCTTTTCGCGTACCACTACTTATCGACGTCGTGATCGTGCGCCGCATCTAGGTAGCGCCAAGCTTGCCCCTTCGTGTGCACACGGAACACCAGGATCTTGGCGCCTTGGTCGCCGGCAGTTGCCTGATGTCGCTGCTTGAACTTTACGTGCCCCACGGTACCTGGCTTGCCAACGATTGGCGCCGCGTCGGCTAACTCAATAACGGGATTCCCTTCGAGGTAATAGTGAAACTCTTCGCCGGGATGCCAGTGCCAATCCAGCTTCTGATTGGGCGGAATCTCAACGATGTCGATCAACACCTCGCGCTCAGGTGTGAACTCGGTTGACAGGGCGGTCGTCAGTAAATTCGTGACTTTGCTCTTGGCCGCATAGCTCAGTAGCGGAATCGCGATCCCGACTAACAGGCCGGCCGCGAACACGAGCAGGAAAGAAGAAACGCGAAGACGAGTCATCACACACCTCCGTTAGACGGTTGCCGAGGTAGCGGATAGACTGCTCCGCGGCGCGACGCGGCGCAATTGCCGTCAAAAACCCCAAGCAGGCTCGTCCAAACGCTTACAATCCAGCGGATGAAATCCGCCGCCGACGTTGACGCTGTTGCCTTTTCCGATTTGGGTCTGTCGGAGGCAGTCCTACGATCTGTCCAGACGATCGGCTATGAAGCCGCCACACCCATCCAGGCAGCCACCATTCCAGCGCTGCTCGCCGGCCAGGACATTCTGGGACAAGCGCAGACCGGTACGGGCAAGACGGCGGCTTTTGCCCTGCCGATACTCAGCAAACTGGATCTCAAGCAACGCGCGCCGCAGGCGCTCGTGCTGGTGCCCACGCGGGAACTCGCCATTCAGGTCGCGGAGGCGTTCCAGAAATATGCCGGCGGGCTGCCAGGCTTTCATGTGCTACCGATCTACGGCGGCCAGAGCTATACGCCGCAGTTGACAGCGCTCAAGCGCGGCCCACAGGTTATCGTGGGCACACCGGGGCGCATTATCGATCATCTGGATCGCGGCACCCTGTCACTCGCGACCGTGCGCACCGTCGTGCTCGACGAGGCGGACGAGATGCTAGACATGGGCTTCGCCGACGCGATGGACGCCATCCTCTCCCAGACACCGCCGGAGCGCCAGGTCGCGCTGTTCTCCGCCACCATCGCGCCCAGGATCCGCGCCATCGCGCAACGACATCTGAAGAAGCCCCTCGAGATCGTGATCAAGGGGAAAACGGGTACGGCTGCTAACATCACCCAGACCTACTGGATGGTGAGCGGCCTGCATAAACTCGATGCGCTGACACGCATCGTCGAAGTCGCGGACTTCGACGCCATGCTGGTTTTTGTTCGTACCAAGCAATCGACCGTCGAGTTGGCCGACAAACTGCAGGCGCGCGGATTTGCAGCCGTGGCGTTGAACGGCGACGTGCCGCAGGCGCTACGCGAAAAGACTGTTGCCCAGCTCAAGAGCGGCAAGATCGATATTCTCGTTGCCACCGACGTCGCCGCGCGCGGCCTCGATGTGGAGCGGATCACGCATGTGGTGAACTTCGATGTTCCCTACGACACCGAATCGTACGTGCATCGTATCGGCCGCACCGGCCGCGCGGGTCGCAGTGGCGAAGCGATCCTTTTCATTGCCCCCCGCGAGCGCAATCTGCTACGGCTGATCGAACGTGCCACACGTCAGACCATCGAGCCGCTCAAACTACCTACCGTCGAGGACGTCAATACGCGTCGTCTCGCCAAATTCAAAGCGCGGATCGGGGAAGCGATCACGTCTGGCCCAGCCGAGTTCTACCGCAAGGCCGTGCAGGAAGTCGCGCTCGAGACCGGCGCCGACCTGCTGAACGTCGCGGCTGCGATTGCTTCCCTGGTTGAAGGCGATGCGCCGGTGCCGATCAAGGATCGCGGCTCATCCCAGGGGGAACCGGCCCCATTGCAACCCGATTCCGATCGCGGGCCGCGCCGGGAACGGAACGTGCATTTACGCGACAAGGCTGCAAGCTTCGAGGATGATGGCAAACAAGTGACCTACCGACTGCACGTGGGCAAGCGTCATGGCGTGCAGCCGGGCAACATCGTCGGGGCGATCGCCAACGAGGCGAACCTCGATGGCTCGCAAATCAACGGCCTCGACATCCGTGCGTTCTACAGTCTCGTGCGACTACCCGCTGGGCTACCTGCACAAGTGATCGACAGACTGTCGAAGGTGGTCGTCCGCGGGCAGCCGCTGAGTCTCAAGCTCGATTCGTCGGCGCCGACGAGAGCCAAGAAGCCGTTTCGCAAGGATCGCAAGCGCTAACGGGCGAGGCACGCGGAATTCGCGTCAGCCCCTTGTGTCGCTCGCAGGAATCGCGGCCAAGCGTATCGACAGGCCATGGCAGCGGCCACCCTATCGATGAGTCGATACGGAACTGGCTCGGTGAACAGAAAGCCCAGGCTACCCTTTTCGTGAGCGTACGGGAGACGCGCAGACTTGAGTCCGGCGTCCGCTTCGACGGGCGGACAAACACCAAATTGCCCGACCGAGTCGCCGAACGACCGAGCGCACCGGCCGCGACATTCCCGAATTAGTTCAATGGTGATCTTCGAGCCTTGGCTATGCCGAACACCAGTATTGTCCATATCGCTGACCAGATGAGCAGCACGATCAGCCACCCGAAGATGCTCGGGCCCGGCCATCCGCCGGACTCGGCGCTTCCAAAGACGGGCAGTCCGAGTGACGCCAACGGCCATAGCGGCAGATACACCGTAGCCGCAATCGCTGGCTGAAGCGACTCGGGAAGATATCGGGCGCTGGCGACCAATGCCGCATGTGCGACGACAAGTCCTAGAGCAGCGCGCCATCGCACGGCTACAAATCCGCAGCCCGACGTTGGCGACGTGCTACACAACACGGCCTGCCGTCGCAGAGCGGCTCCGCCGACTGGTTAGGTGGCGGCACTCGCTGAGTGCAAACTCCCCTTCGCAAGAATAGAACGACGTTCGCCGCCCCGACAGTCGAACCCGCCGCTGTGCGACCCATCATGTGATCCGCGTCTTGTTCCGGCTTCGAAGTCCGGTGAGCGCACAGTAAGCAAAGAAGGCAGCTACGACGCCGCAAATGGCAGCCATGATCCATTCGTGGCCGGGGAGGTATCGCCGGACGGAGGAAACCGGTACCCACCCAGCGGCAAAGGCGACGCCAACAAGAGCGAACAGCGTAGCCAGAAACACGCAGGCCCACGGTTGAGCGCTTAATAGCCTGATGGTGCGCGCGAGTTGCATAGGCGTTGTTTCCGATGCCTAACGTCCCGCGTGAGCGACGCGAACCGGGACGCAGCATTTAGACGCTATCTGGTCCATGCGTGAGCTCCATGTGGTTGTTAGCGTGCGTCCGAAGTCGAAGTACCTCGTTCATGCTCTACCTCCAGCAGCCGTATTTGCAGCGCTTCGTCGCGATGCGCGGATGGATTGGACCAAATCATGTTTGGAGACACGAGAGTCTCGCCTGAGTCGGACACCGCTCGCAACAAGAGCATTGGCTCCAACAACTCGAGCATGCCAGACAATTGCGGCATGGGTGAGCCGATTGCTCTGCGGCGTTCCGGTTGAGCCGTGGCGCGTCGCGCCGTTCGTTACGAGGCCCGCCGGAGCCTTAGCGGCAATGCGGAGAATCCGCTCGCAGGATAGGCAGCGTTGGTCGGCAATTTATCCGCTGCAAGCTCGATCGCAGAGGTTTGTCCCAGCAGTTCTTCCATAACGACTCGCAATTCCAACCGCGCCAGCGGCGCGCCTGGGCAGACGTGGATCCCTAAGCCATAGAGGAGATTCTTGGATGGGTCACGGTCCAGGCGAAAAGCATCCGGAGTTTCAAAGACCCGACCGTCACGATTGGCCGATATCCAGTTGAGCGAGATTCGCTCGCCGGTGTCGAACGCCCGACCGCCGATTTCCACCGGGCGGGTCGTAATACGCCGATTGGCAACCAAGGGGCCGTGAATTCGGAGTATTTCGTCGATTGCGGCGAGCAACAGCGACGGTTCATCGCGCAACTGCATCTGCAGCCCGACTTGCACCGCAAGATAGTGGACAAGGATGCCGACCGCTGCGGAAATCGTGCCGATTTCTCCGGCATTCCAGTTCCGCAAAATGCTGGCAATTTCCTCGCGCTTGAACGGTCGCCCGTCGACTCTTTCGTGCATCAGCGCGGTGGTAACGTCGTCTTCAGGCTTCGCCCCGGACCGGCGGCGAGTCTCCAGTATGCCGTCGATAATGCCTTCGAACTCGCGCGCGAGTTCTGACATCGACTGCCGATCCTGCGCGAGGGTCGCCTCGTGGTTCTTGACAGTCCAGCGGATGAGTGGTTCGTGCAAAGCCTCCGGCCAACCGAGAAAGGCACATTGGACTCGCACCGCGAAAGGCTGAGCAAAGTCGGCGATCAGTTCTATCTCATCACGTTCCAGCGTGTTCCGTACCAGAGTTGAAACGATTTCCCGGCACACGGGTTCAAAGGCGTCCATTCGTTCCGGATCGAAATAGGGCTCGATGATACGGCGATAGGCGGTGTGTTCTGGAGGGTCCATTCCGTTGGGTACGGAGCGATGCTTGGACACCGAATTGCTGAACGTCTCGTGATCCTGGAGCACGCGGGTTACGTCCTC
>JAGRJB010000328.1 GCA_020442965.1 Pseudomonadales bacterium | reverse complement strand
CTGCCGATGATCGTCAAGCCCGCGACCCAGGGCTCGTCGGTCGGTATGACCAAAGTAGAGCAGCCCGAGGCACTGGCACCGGCCTACCAGAGCGCCGCGGTCGTCGATCACACCGTGTTCGCCGAAGCGTGGATTACAGGCGGCGAGTACACGGTCGCGATGCTGCACGGCGAAGCCTTGCCGTCGATTCGCATCGAAACGCCCAAGGCCTTCTACGACTATGAGGCGAAGTATTTTCGTGATGACACGCGCTACCACTGCCCGTCGGGTTTGAGTGCCGTGGCCGAGCAGCAGTTGGCGACGCTTGCGCGCCAGGCCTTCGATGCGACCGGCGCGGAAGGCTGGGGGCGCGTCGATTTCATGATGGATCAGAACGGCCGCGCGCTGTTGCTGGAGATCAATACGGTGCCCGGCATGACCGACCACAGTCTCGTGCCGATGGCCGCGAAAGCCGCCGGCATGAACTTCGACCAACTGGTGCTGCAGGTGTTAGCGACCAGCTTCACCCGTCAGCCAATCAATTGACGCGACGCCACTAACGCTATGCTCATGCGCCCGAAAAACCGACGTCGACAGAGCGAACCGCGCTGGCGGATGCCTGCAATCAACTGGCGTCGCCTGGGTGTGGCCGGCGCCGCGCTCACTACGCTGACCGTGTTCGCGATGTTGCTCGCGTCGACGCTCGATCAGCCGATCGAGCGTGTATCGGTGGTTGGGAAGTTTCAGCGCGTTTCACCGATGGCGGTCGAGGAGGCGGTGCGGTCGCGCATCCGCGATACCGGCCTGGTGTCGGTGCAGCTCGATGCGGTGCAGCGTGCCGTCGAACAGATTCCCTGGATCGCGAGCGCGCAAGTCGCGCGCAGCTGGCCGCGCGCGCTCGAGATCACGGTAACCGAACAGGTCGCTGCCGCGCGCTGGGGCACGAACGGGCTGCTGAACACGCAGGGTGACTTGTTTGTTTCAGAAGCACGCCATATCCCGTCGGAACTACCGCAATTGTCAGGGCCAGAAGGCAGCGAGAAGCTCGTGGCGAAGCGCTACTTTGCGGTCCAGGGCCGGTTGGTAGAGGCCGGGACGCGTATCACCGCCATGCGTCTCGATCAGCGCGGTGCCTGGGAGTTCGATCTCGACAATGGCATCACGGTACGTCTCGGGCGTCGTCAGGTTGACGAGCGGTTCGAACGCTTTACAGCGACCGGTCTCAAACTGATCGCGCAGCGCGCGAGCGACATCTCGTATGTCGACATGCGTTACACCAATGGATTTGCAGTGGGCTGGCGCGATGGCGAGCGGCGCGTCGCGAGTGGCAGTACACAGCAGGATGACAACCCGGATGGCTAAGCGCACGGACAAGAATCTGATCATTGGCCTCGACATCGGCACGTCGAAGGTCGTCACGCTCGTGGGCGAAGTGGGGCCCGATGACTCGATCGAGATCATCGGCATCGGCTCGCAACCGTCGCGCGGGCTGAAGAAGGGCGTGGTCGTCAACATCGAGTCGACCGTGCAGTCGATTCAACGTTCCGTGGAGGAAGCGGAGCTGATGGCGGGCTGCGAGATTCATTCGGTATTCGCCGGCATCGCCGGGAGCCACGTACGCAGCCTCAATTCGCATGGTGTCGTCGCGATCCGCGATCGTGAAGTGACGCATGCCGACGTTGAACATGTGGTGGACGCCGCCAGGGCCGTCGCCATTCCGGCGGACCAGAAGATCCTGCACGTGCTGCCGCAGGAATTCGTGATCGACGGTCAGGAAGGCATACGTGATCCGATCGGCATGTCGGGCGTGCGGCTGGAGGCGAAGGTACACATCGTCACCGGTGCCGACAGTGCGGCACAGAATATCGAGAAGTGCATTCAACGTTGCGGCCTGACGGTCGATGACATCGTACTCGAGCAGCTCGCCTCGAGCTTCGCGGTACTGACCGACGACGAAAAGGAACTCGGTGTCTGCATCGTCGATATCGGTGGCGGCACGACCGATCTTGCCGTGTTTTCGCAGGGCGCTATTCGGCACACGGCCGTGATTCCGATCGCCGGCGATCAGGTGACTAACGACATAGCTGTGTCGATGCGCACGCCGACGCAGTACGCCGAGGACATCAAGATCCGCTATGCGTGTGCGTTGTCACAGCTTGCCAACCCCGACGAGAGTATCGAAGTGCCGTCGGTTGGCGACCGACCCGCCCGACGTCTGGCACGCCAGACGCTCGCCGAGGTGGTCGAGCCGCGCTACGAGGAATTGTTTGGCCTCGTGCGCGAGGAGCTGCGTCGCAGCGGCTTCGAGGAGATCGTTGCGGCGGGCATCGTATTGACGGGTGGCAGCGCCAAGATGGAAGGCGCAATAGAGCTCGCTGAAGAAGTGTTCCACGTCCCGGTGCGCCTCGGTTTGCCACAGTACGTCAAAGGCATCTCGGACGTGATGAAGAATCCGATTTACGCCACCGGCGCCGGGTTATTGCTGTATGCGCGCGACAACCAACGCGCCAGCAATCGCGCGCGCTCGGTCACGACCAGCGCCAAGACGGCGCTCGATCGTATGAAGAGCTGGTTTCAAGGCAATTTTTGATGAGCTGACAGACGAAACGATTGACTAACGACTAATCCCTGCTTGTTTGTGTAAGGAGCAACACGATGTTTGAATTAATGGATGCGTACAGCCAGAACGCTGTAATCAAGGTGATCGGCGTGGGCGGTGGCGGC
>JAGRJB010000327.1 GCA_020442965.1 Pseudomonadales bacterium | reverse complement strand
GTGGCATCAACGGCGCCGGCATCGCACGCGATGCGGCAGGACGCGGTCTGAAGGTTGCATTGGTCGAGCAGGATGATCTCGCGGCGCACACGTCGTCGGCCAGCACCAAGCTGATACACGGCGGCTTGCGCTATCTCGAGCAGTTTCGTTTCGCAATGGTGCGCAAATCGCTGCAGGAGCGTCGTGTATTGTTGCGCGCGGCGCCGCACATCATTCAGCCGATGCGTTTCATCTTGCCTCACGATCGGCACTTGCACCCCGCCTGGTTCATACGGCTGGGTTTGTTTCTCTACGATCATCTCGCGTCGCGCGATTCGTTGCCGGCATCGCGTCTGGTTCGGCTCACGCAGCATCCGGCCGGCAGACCGCTCGATAGCAAGTATCGCCTGGCGTTCGAATACGCGGATGCTTGGGTCGATGATGCACGACTCGTCGTGCTGAACGCGGTGGATGCCGCCGAGCGCGGAGCTTTTGTCAGTGGCCGCACGCGCTGCGCCGCGGTACGTCGCGATGGAACTGGCTGGCGTGCGGAACTCGTCGCGCCGGGTGGCGTTGCGTCGAGTATCGCGGCGCGCGCGCTCGTCAATGCCACAGGCCCGTGGGCCGAACAGTTTCTGCGCGAAATCGTCGGCCAGAAGAATGCGCCACGTATGCGATTGGTGCGCGGCAGCCACATCATTGTGCCGCGCCTGTTCGACCACGACTACGCCTACATTTTCCAGACGACCGATCGGCGCATCGTTTTCGCGATCCCCTATCAGCGGGAATTTACCCTGATTGGCACTACGGAGGTGGACGTGGGTGCCGAGCCGGTGTTCGCGGCAATTTCAACCGATGAGATCGCCTATCTGTGTGAACTCGCCAACCGCTACTTCACCCGGCCGATCAAACCGACCGACGTTGTCTCACATTACTCGGGACTGCGGCCGCTGCTCGCGAACGACACGACCGATCCGTCCAAAGTGACGCGTGACTACTCGTTGCTGCTCGAGACCGACACAGCGCCGCTGTTGTCGGTTTTCAGCGGCAAGATCACGACCTATCGGCGCCTCGCCGAGGAGGCCGTCAGCATGCTACAGCAGGAATTGCAGGTCGGTGATCGGGCCACCGACACTACACGGCCTTGGACCAGTAGCGCTCCACTCCCCGGTGGCGACATGCCGCGAGCGGACTATGAATCGTTCCTGCGTTCGATCGAGCAGGAAAAGCCGTGGTTGCCCGCCGCGCTGCGTCAGCGTTACACCCGCGCGTACGGCACGCGCGTACTCAGATTGTTAGGAGCGGCGCAATCGCTCGAGGAACTCGGTGCCGAAGTCTTACCGGGTCTCTTTGAGCGCGAGATTCGCTATCTCGTCCGGGTGGAGTTCGCTCGCAGCGCCGACGATATTCTCTGGCGTCGGAGCAAGCTAGGGCTGCATCTTGGTCCGCAAGCGTCGCCGCTGCTCGAAGCGTGGTTAGCACAACAGGTCGACCCGACCGCAAGCGGCTGCTAGCGTTACACTGTCGCTATGGTTAGCAAGCCAGTCAGAATCGCGTTGATCGGTGCGTCGGGTCGGATGGGGCGCAGTATCATTGCGAATGCGCGCGACGACACCAACGTCGCGATCGTCGCGGCGATAGTATCGCCAGGGAGCGCGGTGGCGGGGCAAGATGCCGGTGAACAAGCGGGCGGTGCGCCGATCGGCGTTCGGTGCAGCGCTGATCTCGCGGCAGGGCTACACGACGCGACGGTCGCCATCGATGTGACGCGCGCGGACCAGGTGGCGAGAAATGCTGCGGCGTGCGCGACAGCGCAGGTACCGCTCGTGGTTTGCACGACTGGCCTGTCGGCGGACGCCGAGTGGCAATTACGTGCCGTGGCACGAACGGTTGCCGTACCCGTGCCGCCGAATACCAGCGTCGGCGTGGCCGTGCTGAGCGCGCTCGTGCGGCAAGCCGCTCAGTCTTTACCCGAAACGTTCGACATTGAAATCGTCGAGGCGCATCACAAGCACAAACGTGATGCGCCCTCCGGGACAGCGCTCGCGCTTGCGGAGGCTGCGGCGGCCGGGCGTGGCGTGGAGCTGGCCGACGTCAAGGTGACTGATCGCACCGGGGAAAAACGCCGCGAACCTGGTGAGATTGGGCTGGTTTCCGTGCGCGCGGGGAGCATTGTCGGCACGCACACGGTCTATTTTGCGGGACTTGGCGAGCTGGTCACACTAAAGCATGAGGCGACCGATCGCGGCATCTTCGCGCGTGGGGGCCTGCGGGCAGCAGCGTGGTTGGCTGGCCGTGGACCTGGACGGTATAGCATGGGCGACGTTATTGGCTTATAGAACAGCCGTTTAAGGCGAAGTCCTATGGTACTTAATGACATATCGCGCGTAACTTGGAAGCATCCGAAAGTCGTGATTGTTTCAAAAAGGCCTCGGTTTTCGCATGGACACCCCCCTCCGCGGTTCGTAATATTACCGCCTAATCCGAAACGGGTTAGTCCAAAACAGGGCGGGAGGATGTTCGCGAGAACTCCTCCCGCTTTGTCCATGTAACTCCCGCGCAAGGTCAC
>JAGRJB010000326.1 GCA_020442965.1 Pseudomonadales bacterium | reverse complement strand
GGCCGGAAAAAGAGGTGAACGACCCGCGAGTCGCGAGCGTCAAATCTACCTTTGCGTCGACCTATCTCGCGCCGTGGCTTGCCTGGCTCGGCATGGGCGAGACGACCGGTCATCTGGTTTGGCACGCAGCCGGCTGCAAGCTGATCGATATTGACGAGATCCCCGCGTCGTATCGGAAACGCGCGCAGGCTATTGGAACTAACCACTTTGAAACTCCAGGTGACAAATAGCGCTCGTGGACGATCCCGGCAACATCAGCACGCCCGCAGGCATCGTGCTCACCGGTGGCTACGGTGGGCTCGCGCCGCCGCCGTTCGCCCCCCCGCCCGCCGCGCCGATCGCGCAGCTGCCTGCTGCAACGGCCGGCGTTTACCCGGACGCCGGGCATTCACCATTCGTCGAGAGTCCTGGCCGCTGCAACGCCGGGTTGCGGCGGTTTGCGCGGTCGCTGCACGGACCAGGACTCATCGGGCGAGAACCGCGGTGATCTGGCTAGTCAATGTCCGATGATCGCGCGGCCTTCCCGCGGAGCGAGAAAACCCCGTGACGCACTAGTTAGTCTGGTGACCGATCGGCACGGCTAACCTCGATGTCGCCGCTTTCAACCGCATCCTGCAGGCGGCGGACTTCTTCGAGTATCCGCATGAACTGGTTGCCGAGTGGTGTTAGTCGATACTCCACTTCTACAGGCGGCTTCTCGCCCAGCACCGTGCGCTGTACGATGCCGAAACGCGTCATCTTGCGCAGCCGCTCATTCATCACTTTTGCCGACAGGCCATCGCACGCGCGCAGGAAAGCGCTTGGACGATGCTGACCCTCAGCGCAGAGTTGCAATAGGCGGACCGACCACTTGCAGCCCACGATACTCTCGACCATTTCCGCGACTTCCGTCATTTTGTAACTACCTTACCAAAAAGTGCCGTCCTGACAGATGTTGCCGTTGCGTGTAAGTTGCGGTGGACATTGCAGGCAACTACAAGGAATCAGGTCATGGCACAGACTACTACTATTGCAGGCTACACGCACGGTACCGATGCGGTAGCACGGTCCCCCGTGTCACTCGCGGATTTCGAGTTGATGAAAAAGAGCGTGCTGTTCGGCGACGATGACACGCGTTATCTGCGCCTCTCCCGCGAAGTCGTGGCGGATCAGGTCGAGGCGATTCTGGATGTCTGGTACGGTTTTGTGGGCTCGAATCCCCACTTGCTCGCGTCATTCACCAGCAAGACGAGTGGCGCTCCGCTGCCTGACTACCTGGGGGGAGTGCGCAAGCGCTTTGGCCAATGGATCCTCGATACGGCCGCAGCGCAGTACGATCAGCAATGGCTCGACTACCAACACGAGATTGCATTGCGCCATCATCGTGCCAAAAAGAATCGTACCGAAGGCGCCGCATCAACCGCTATCGTGCCGTTCCGTGACCTGTTCCTGCTGATCTTCCCGGTCACAGTCACGCTCAAGCCATTTCTGGCGAAGAAGGGTCATGCTCCCGCCGACGTTGAAAAGATGTACGCTGCCTGGGTCAAATCCTGCCTTCTGCAGGTGACGCTCTGGAGCTATCCCTACGTGAAAGACGGCGACTTCTGATGGATTTTCGGCCCGCTCCCGAGTGGCAGACAACAGAGTGGCTCAATAGCCCCGAGCCGCTCGATCTCGAGAGCTTGCGGGGGCGGGTCGTCGTAGTGCACGCGTTCCAAATGCTCTGTCCCGGATGCGTCGCCCGCGGTATTCCGCAGGCGCAGCGCGTCGCAGAGCTTTTCAAAGCTTCGCCACTAACAGTCGTTGGCCTGCATACGGTGTTTGAGCATCATGCAGCGATGCATATCGAGTCGCTGCGAGCATTCGTGCATGAGTACCGCATCCGCTTCCCGGTCGGCATCGACGCGCCGGGCCCCGATGGCGATCCGATGCCGCGCACGATGCGAGCCTATGCGATGCAGGGCACGCCGACGACCGTGCTGATAGACTCGCGCGGTCGGCTGCGCAGCCAAGTATTCGGTGTGCACGACGATCTGCTGTTGGGCGCCGAGATTGGCGCATTGTTGATCGAAGCAGATGACCCTACCGCACAGCTTCACCAAGCAGGAGATAGAGATGACTGACAAATGGCTGCCGACCTTGATTACGGCAACGCCGCAGGAAGGGTTTGAACTCGCAATCACTCTCAGTCGTCGCGGCGTCAAGTACACTCAACCAAACACGGAAATTCTCAAGAAATTGCGGCCGGATTATGCGGACTCTGCGGACGCACTGACCGCCGCTTCACACGTCATAGCAATCAATTTCCAAACCGTCGCGGCGGCGAATAACTATTGGCATGGTTGAATCTTTGAGCACCTGACGTGCATCACGTCGGCAAACGTACGCAGCAAGACGACATATCTTTCAGCTGCAAGATCTTTCGCCACCTTCGCTGCTATCTAGACAGAATCTAACTAATCAGCGGTGAAGACGATGGCCCATCGTCCCATTTTTTGCGTTCGCAGCAATGCTGGCGTATGGTCTTGTCTCGCCAGATTGAGAGGGCACGGACATGAACAACAGAATGCCAGGTCTCGCGATGCTTGGTTTGGCCACCGCGATATTGGCACTGCCAGCCACCGCCCAAAAGGGCGGCGCGCCTGCGCCCGGCGAGGGCGTATGGGCGAATTACGATTTCGTGTCGGGCGATCGCGTCTTGTTCTATCACGACTTCGAGGGCACGCGAACCGGCAATTTCCCATCGCGACTCGATTACATCGCCGGCAATCTCGATGTCGTCGAGCTGGGTGACAACAAGGTACTGCGTGTCGGTGAAGGCACGACCGAAGGCGGCCCCGGCGGCAGCGGCTGTTTCACGATAGCGTTGCCGGAAGCGCTGCCCGAGCGCTACACGATCGAGTTTCGCGTGCGAACCTCGGACCCGCTTGCGCGAGCGAATGTCCAGCTGTTCTCCGATGGCAGCGCCAATAAGCCGGACAAACGCTGCACCTATCCGCCCAAGACGCATCTGTTCATCAACCGTCACGGTGCGGGCTTGCAGTTGCCCGACGGTGTGAAGTCGGCGGCCGATCTCGGTCTGCCTACCAACGAATGGACCGATGTGCGAATCGCGGTGGATGGCCCGTACTGGAAAATGTATGTGAACGAGCGACGCGTCGCAAATGTGCCGAAATATGAGTTTCCGCGTGCGGCGAAGCTACACGTGTTCATGAACGTCTATCGTTACTCCGTGTTCATCGACGATCTCAGAATTGCCGAAGGCGGGCAGCGGTCGTTGTACGATGATCTTGAGTCTGCCGGGTTCGTCTCGACGACGGCGATCAGATTTGACACCGGGAGTGCGACGTTGCGACCGGAGTCGACCGGGATACTTGCGGAAGTACGTGACGCCCTGGGCAAGCACGGCGACCTGAAGCTGCAAATTGAAGGACACACGGACAGTCAGGGTACGGACGCCGCTAACCAGCAGCTGTCGGAGCAACGGGCCGCAGCGGTTGCCCGGTGGTTGGCCGCGAATGATATTGATTCGAGTCGTCTGCGAGCGGTGGGACGTGGCGAGGCAGAGCCGGCCGCAGATAACGGCACGCCGGAAGGAATGGCGCAGAACCGCCGCGTCGTCTTCCGCAAGCTGTGACGCAATCACCGCAGGCTGATCGACCAGCGGCTGCGCACGTTGCTGCCAAGCCGGCAAACTTCACGGTACTCGATCCGCATGACGAACCGAGTCTCGCGGATCAGCCCGTGCCCAGGCGACCGAACAGATTGCGAGGCTGCCGCTACCACGCCAGAAAATAGATCAAGGCAATATTGACCGCGAGCAACGGCAACGCCGTGAGGACCTGCGCGCGTATCACGCCATTGCGATTGCGCAATTCCAGCAGTGCCGCCGGCACGATGTTGAAGTTGGCGGCCATCGGCGTCATCAGGGTCCCGCAGAAGCCCGCTAACATCCCGATCGCACAGACGACGGCAGGATTGCCGCCGTAACCGTGAATCAACAACGGCACGCCGATCGCCGCGGCCATGACCGGGAATGCGGCGAACGCATTGCCCATGATCATCGTAAAGATCGCCATGCCGAGTGCGTAGGCGACGACTGCGCCGAACATACTACCGGTGGGGATCACGTCGCGCGCGAGCTCGCCGATCACATCGCCAACGCCGGCGAGCGCGAACACGGCACCCAAGCTCGCAAGCATCTGCGGCAGCACGGCCGCCCAGCCGACGGCGTCCATCAGGCGCCGGCCCTCCTCGAGTGGTACGAGTGGGCGAGGGCGTAGCCACGCTGCCGCGACCGCGAGTGCTGACAGCACGCCGAGCGTCAGGGATATCAGAGTGACCTGGCGGCTTTCGACCAGCATTGGCAGCTGTTTGAACAGCAGGGTGCCAATGAGTGCGGTCGCCGGGATGATGAGCGCTAGCCAGAACAGACGGTTGCCGTGACGTTGTGCTTCGACGCGCCGCTCGTCGGTGGTCGTGGTTCGCGGTGCACCATGACCGAGCGCACCAAAGCCTGCGATCAGTACTAACAACAGCACCAGGATACCGTTGCCGAAGTCACCGAGCGAGTCACCCGCCAGGAAGCTCACCGCGAGCAGTCCCCAGAACGCAGCATTGCCGAAGCGCCTGGCATTGCTGCGGTCGCGTGCGCTCAATACGGCAAATGCTGCAAACACGATGCCCGTGACGACGTAGACGAACTGCAGCGTGATCATGGCGAGGTCCGCGTTACATGCAACCGCGCCAGCTTCCGATCGAGCCACCACAGCCGGGCACCATGAATGATGAACGCGCAGATAGCCGTCGGAATCGCCCACACGGAGAGCTGCAGCGGCTCAAGGAATATTCCGTACTGCTCCAGCACGCCTTTCATCAGGAGAATCGAGCCAATTGCGATGAAGATATCCTCGCCGAAGAACAAGCCGACGTTGTCGGTGGCGGCCGAGTAGGCTTTCACCAGGTCGCGCGTGGCATCATCCAGCGTGCCAGTCTGCTGTTCGGCTGCGGCTTCCGCCATCGGCGCCACCAGCGGTCGCACGGTCTGTGCGTGGCCCGCAACTGAGGTGAGTCCGAGCGCAGCGGTGATCTGGCGCAACAGGAGATACCCGATCAGCAGCCGCCCCGCGGTGGCGCCGCGCAGGCTCGCGATCAACTGCCGCGCACGCTCCTGCAGGCCGTGCCGCTCTAACAACCCAATCACTGGCAGCACCAGCCACACGATGCTGATGTAGCGCGAATCGTTGAACGCCTTGCCGAAGGCTTCGATAATCGCAACCAGATCCAGTCCCGCGCCCAGTCCTGTGACCAAGGCCGAAACCACTACGACCAGCAGCGGATTGAACCGCAGGACGAAGCCTACGACGATCACCGCGATGCCGAGCAGGGCGAGCATCTGGTCTGCCTACTGCAGGGGCGTTGCGGCCTCGATGTATGCTGCGACCAGCTGCGCGAATCGCTCGGGCGTTTCGAGCGGCGGGTAGTGGCCGACATCCGGCATGATGATCGTTGAGACCTGCGCCTGCTGCAGGTATCCCGCGAGCGTGTGCATGCTGGCGGGCACCAACAGCGCGTCGCGGCCGCCCCAGATCAACAGTGTTGGTGCGGTTACCCGGCTCATGGCATCAAGCGCCTTCTCCTGATCGGCGACCCGTGCCACAAACTGCAGGTAGTGCGGCTCGGGAGCGCGCCGGTTGACGTCGTAGTATTGCTCGCGGATGTTCTGATCGAGGCGTCGCGGGTCCCCGGCGAAGTAGTCGAGAAAGACGTTCCAGAAGTGCTGCGACTGAAATCCTTTTTCTTTTGCTTCCTGCTGGGCAGCTTCGAATTCTGGGGTTAGTTTCATGTGATCAGTCGTTACAGTCGCTGCGGGAGTGTTCGACAGGATCAATCGCTTGACGAGGTCTGGCCGTTTGGCGGCGAGGAAGACGCCCAGCGTGCCACCGCTCGATACACCCACATAGGTCACCTGCTTCACGCCTAACTGCTCGAGCAATCCTTCGGCGATGTCGGTGACCTGCATGCGCGCTGCCGCCTCGTTCGTGACTGTGCCGGACAGTCCCTGCGGCGGAATGTCGAAGCGGATGACCCGGTAGCGTTTCGCGAGTGGCGGCGCAACCTTGTCCCAGGTCCTGAGCGTGCTTTGCGAGCCGTGGACCATCAGGATCGCCTCCCCCTGGCCCTCATCCTTGTAGTACACCTCGACGCCGCCCACCTTTGCGATCTGTCCGGCCGGGTCCGCATATTTGGCGCGCAACTGCTCGACCGAAAGATACGGCTTGTCAGACTCCGCTGAATCGACGGGCAAAGCCGCGATCGCGAGGATGCAGACTACGGCTGATGTTAGTGAGAGTCTGTGCATGAATGTCTCCCTGTTCACGGCAACGTAGCGTAATTCGCTCTGCGGGTGCAAGGTTGCCACGACGCGGCGCTCGAGCTGCACTAGAATGCGGTCATGCCGGAGAGTTCCCGAGCGGTCGGACGCAGCCTGGGTGCGCTCGAGCATCTGAGTGTGGCTGCGCAGCCGCTTACCAACGAACAACTGGCGCATGCGCTGGCGATTCCAGCCTCGAGCATGTACCGGATCCTGCGCAAGCTCGTTGCGCTCGGCTACGTCGATTTCGATGCGGCCGGATGTTGCTATTCGATCGGTACACGTCTCGGGGAGCTGGGTGAGCGTCTGGCCGATGTGGCCTGTCGTTCGTTGCCGATACGACAGTTCGTCGCGAAGCTGCGCAGGACGACCGGGCACTATGTATCGATCTGGGTGCCTAGCGGTCGCCACGTTCGTATTGCGCTCCTCATGAGCGGAATCGGCGTGCGCCCCGGATCCTTGTTGGCCGATGGTCGTGCGCCACCATTTTCAACGCCTGGGATCGCCATCGCGATGACTGTGGCGGATGCGGATGTTCGCGCACTCGTCAGGTTGTGCCGCAAACGCCAGGAGCGCCTGGGGCGCAATTTCGAAACTGCAAACGACGTGCTCAAGTGCGTACGCACGCATCGTGAGGTGGGCTACGTCGCTGGCTACAACCTGACCGCGGATGGCTGGTCGATGTTGGCCTGGCCGATTCCGATCACACTCGCGCCGCGGCGCATGGGTGCCATCCTCATCGGTGCGCCGAGCGATAGGTTACGGGTCGAGGAGCAACGGTTGTTGCGCATCGTCGTTCGTGAACGCGACCAGTATCTTCGCGCGCTCGAGGCGGCCCGTAGCACCTGAACCCCGGTTTTGTCACCACCAGTTGATTCCAATATTGGAATCAAGCGCCGGATTTGTTTTGCTCATGATCGTGCCGCAACAGGTTCATCTATATCTTGCGTGTTGGGGGTCGGTTTGCCAAAAGGGGCGGTGATGAACTGCAAGCGTGCGTTGTTGACGGCACTCGGTGTCGTGGTCCTGAGTAGTCCGTTCAGTTCCTACCTGGCCGCTCAGGAGCCTGCCGGCGCAGTGGCGCTGGAGGAAATCGTCGTCACGGCGCGCAAGCGCACCGAGACACTCATCGAAGTACCGGTCGCGGTTTCGGTGCTGAGCAGCGCCGACATCGAACAGCGCGGCGTTCAGAGCCTGCAGGATGTCGCGATGTTCACTCCCGGGCTTACGTACTTTGATGCGATTCAGAGTCAGCTCGGCACACCCGTGATTCGTGGCCTGTCGCAGACCAATCTCAACAGCCCCGACCGCAATGTCGCGGTGTTCTACGGCGGCGTTTACCTTTCCAACCTCAACGCTACCAACCTCGAAATTCTCGACGTCGACCGGATCGAGATCGTCAAGGGACCGCAGTCGGCGCTCTACGGACGCAACGCGTTCAACGGTGCTATCAACTATGTGCCGGCCGCACCGACACAGAATTTCCGCTCGACTGTCACCGGCACGGTCGGCACCGACGAACGCTACGAAGCCAAGCTGATGGTATCGGGCCCGATCAGTGACACGCTGCGCGGGCGACTCGCCCTCAGTTACAACACCTTCGATGGTAGCTGGAAGAACGCGGCCGATCGTAACAACAATCTCGGCGGTTACGAGACCAAGAACGTCTCGGGTGTCATCGACTGGCAGCCGACCGAGGCTCTGAATTTCCGACTGTTCGGTTACCACACCGATGACACGCGCGATTCCTCATCGGCGTACTTTGCGCCGGGGTACAACTGCGGTCCGCCCGGGTTGCCGCTCAGCGCAATTTGCGGCGAGGTCCCCGCCCGCAGCACGCTCGCGGCCAATCCGGACTCGTTAGCGTTCGCGCGGAAAGTGACGCTCGCCTCGCTCGACGCAGGCTACGACTTTGGTCCGGTGTCTCTCAAGGCACAGGTGGCGCGCTACCAGGCAGACACAGAGAACTTCTCCGACTACACGCTCGGCGCGAATGATGGTGCGGGCGATGTCTACTCGATCGTCAATCTCGCGGCGCCTACAACCATTCTGCGTACGCAGGCGGTGCCGTATTTCATCGGCTCAGGTAAGGGAACGACCAGCACGACCAGCGAAGAGCTGCGCCTCGAGAGCCGCCAGGATGTGCAGCTGCGCTGGGCGTTAGGTGTATTCAACTTCAAGAACGACTACAACAGCCTGTCGCGCGTGGTCTTCGATGGCCGCAATCTCGCAGTCGGCGAGGTGCCGCGCGACCTGTTCGGCTTTGGTCTGCTGCCGGGCGGTGTGGCCTATACGGACCCAGCTAACAACATGTTCGTCGCTGGCAACCTGGAGCGCGAGGACAAGCAGTTCGCCTATTTTGGCTCGCTGGAGTACGACATTACCGATTCTGTGACCGTGGGCGGTGAACTGCGGCGCGACAAGGAAGACCGCTCACAGTACAGCGTGCCGGCCGGTGCCGCCTCCCTGCAGGAGGGTACCTTCAAGTACACCAGCTGGCGCTTTCACGCCGACTACGCGTTCACGCCGTCGCAGCGCTTCTATGCATCGGCCGCCAAAGGGGTTATCTCGGGCTATTTCAACCCCACTTTCGATGCTGTCGCGCGCCTGCCTGTGCCAGCCGATCTGCAGACCTATCAACCGGCCACTAACAAGACGTATGAGTTGGGCTGGAAGGCGGAATGGCTCGATCGGCGGCTGAGCAGTGAGTTCTCTATCTTCCTGATCGATTACAAGGGTATCCAGATTTCGGCGACGCCGCCGGCGCCGTTGATCGCCAACCTGATCCAGAATCTCGGCGGCGCCGAGGCCAAGGGCTTCGAGCTCGCGCTGAACTACAGCGTCAACGAGGCGTGGCGGCTGGGCATGACCTATTCGTACTCGCCCACGGAGTTCGACAGCGGCACACCGGACCCCGGCGTAGCGCGTTACTGCGGCAACGCTGCCGGACTAGCTGCCGGCTTCTGTCCGTCCCTGACCTTTCGTGGCGCACTGTTGCCGGATGTGTCGGGGCAGTCGTTGCCGCGTGCGCCGGAGAAGCTGGCAAGCGCCTATGCCTCGTTCGCCAAAGCCCTGAACGGGGAGTGGTCGATGTACGCGCGAGGCGATGTTAGCTACACCTCGAGCACTGCACCGCTGAGCATTCCATTTGCTGAAATCCCATCACGCACACTGACCAATGCGCGTATCGGGCTGCGCCGCGGGCCGCTCGATCTCGCATTGTGGGGACGGAATATCTTCGACAAGGAATACGTTACGACCACCATCAATCAGCCACCGGACACGGCGCCGCTACGATTCCTGTTCAACGTGAGCCAAGGCGAGAAGGCGACCTTCGGCCTGACGGCGACCTATGCATTCGGTGATCAGTAGCGGAGGTGCCCCGACTCATTGCCGCTCGCAATGTCTCAGCGCCCCGCCGGGCGGCTCGAGCAGTGCCTCGGCGTCTCTGTCCCAGCAACTGACCTGGCCGACACGACAGTCACTTGCGTAGTGGGAGCCAGATGCCGACGGTACGCGGTTCAGGCCGCGCATGTCGGGCGGGCAGGCGCCATGGTTCCGTGGCGCACCCACTGTAGCGTTGGTGCACTACAAGCGTCGCTTGCTCGTGTCGCAGTCAGATTGAGCGGCGCCAGGCAGCGGGTGTCGTGTGCATGCAGCGCTTGAAAGCCCGCTGGAAAGCGACCGACGAGCCATAGCCGACTCCAGCGGCGATTTGCGCAATGTTGTCGCGGCTGTCGCGAAGTCTGCGCGCTGCTAAACGCATCCTCCAGTTAGTCAGGTATTGCATCGGCGGCTCGCCGAGTAGCGTCTGAAATCGCTCGGTCAGCACCGATCGCGAAGATGCGGCGGACTGTGCCAGCGCGCTCATCGTCCACGCCTGTCCGGGTGACGTGTGTAGCAGGGACAGCGCGCGGCCTACCAGCGGGTCGCGGACTCCCGCCAGCCAGCCGAATTCATCGGCTCGAAGGAGCGCCATATGGCGACGAAGCGCCTCGATAAACAGTAGTTCTGCCATTCTGACTCGCAGTTCGACAGACCCTGGTCGCCGGGAAATGATCTGGTCTTCCGCATAGGCAAGCAAGGGATCGAGCGCAGGCGTGGCGCCATCACCGGCAAGTCGGACAACGAACAAGGTTGGTAGAGCGTCGAACAACGGCGAGAACATGGCCGGCTCATAGCCAAGAAACCCGCATAGGAGACGGGTGCGTGGACCGTCGCCGCCCCACTTCACATCGTGCAACTTGGACAACGGCCGCTTGCCAATCAGTTCGGTGGTGTCTGCTGGAGTCCGACCGGCCGCGTCACCGAGAAAATGCTGAACGGTGCGCGGCAGGATGACTGCCTCACCGGCAGTTAGCCGTCGTTTGGGTTCATCCTGGTGGCCAACCCAGCACTCGCCATCGAGTACAACGTGAAATGTCGCCATGTGTGTTGCCGGCGGTGGCAGTGCCAGCGTTGTGGAAGTCAGGACCGCCCAAGGTGCGCCAACCTCGATACGGAACAATACCGCCCCGCTGAGCCGAACCTGTCGCAGTGCGTCGGATATCACGTCCATGGTCGGCCATTATCACCGCATAAGCCGCGCGGTGCTTCGGTCATTCAGGCCGGTGTCCGAGTCATTGTCCTATCGTCGCCATCACGCAAGACTGACATGGTTCTCGAGCATTCGCTCGTACTGGAGGATTCACCCCATGTCGCGCTTACTGACCCTGGTTTACGGCGCCGTCTGCTACGCACTGTTCTTTGTGACTTTCCTGTATGCAATCGGTTTCGTCGCCGGCCTCGGCGTACCGAAACACCTCGACAATGGGCGTGCAGCCGGCCTTACGACGTCGCTGTTGATCAACGTTGGCCTGCTGGCTTTGTTCGCCGTGCAGCACAGCCTGATGGCGAGGCCGGCGTTCAAGCGCTGGTGGACACGTCTCGTGCCGGCGGCGGTGGAGCGCAGCACGTATGTACTCTTTTCAAGCCTCGCACTCATCGCCTTGTTCATTTGGTGGCAGCCATTGCCGACGCTCGTCTGGCAGGTCGAAGCCGAATCGCTTTACATCCTGTTGTTTGCCGTGTCTGCGGCCGGCTGGCTGATCGTGCTGACCGGCTCGTTCCTGATCAGCCATTTCGATCTGTTCGGTCTGCGCCAAGTCTGGCTGCACGCTCGCGGGCAGCCCTATGATCACTTGCCATTTGTTACTCGCGGCTACTATCGGATCTTGCGGCATCCACTGATGCTGGGCTTTTTGATTGCGTTCTGGGCTACGCCCACCATGAGCCAGGGTCACTTGTTGTTCGCGGCAATAACAACCGGCTACATCGTGGTCGCGGTCCGCTACCTCGAAGAGCGCGATTTGCTAGCCAGCCTCGGTAGCCAGTATCGCGACTACCAGCGGACAGTGCCGATGCTGGTGCCGTTCGCGAAGTCGACGCCGGCGGCGCGACCGTCGGCAGCAACACCAGCAAAACTACCGTAGTTGGGAGTTGCCTACCGACCGCTGCCGGGCGAACTCTAGCTTCCGTATGGAAGGTTTTGCGCGTTGCGAAGATGATCCTCTGCTTTCTCGCCAACATTGACCATGCGATCGTGCTTTCAATGATTTCTGCCGACTTATGACGCCAGCGTCATTCCGCCGTTCCTCGCCGCGCCACGATTGAATGTCATCGTCTTTGCGCAACCTGCTGCCTCTGCTGAGCAGGCGATCAGGCAGTCGGCAAAGTCTCCACCGGAGCGCTGTAAGAGGCGAAGGCCTTTCCAGACGGTTTCACCGCGTTCGACCACAAGTTCTTTGGTCCGAAGGAGCGCCTCAAATGCTTCTATCAGCTGAGATCGGCTCAGCTCATAGGCAGAGGAAAGTACCCAAGCCATCTCCACGATCGCAACCAAAGGCACGAAACCGGGCGACTCCGCGGTAAGTGATTCGACTATTCGAGTTGCCAGCGGCGACTGCTTAATATCATCTTGCATGATGTAGCGGATCAGGACGTTGGTATCGAGTCCAATCACTTTGCCGCAGCTCCCCGCCGGGCGATTGCAGCATTCATGTCGGCAATCGAAACGGCTTTGCGCCGTCTGCCGAACATTCCCTTCAAGGCAATTACCGAGCGTGTCGCGGCGATAAACTCATAGCGCCCAGGCGCAATCTCGACAAACTCCACGCGGTCCCCGGCATCCACGCCAAGGGAGGCACGCACCTCCACCGGGATCGTGATTTGCCCCTTGGTCGTCAACGTTGCGGTGGCCACGACAGTCTCCTGACGGAAAATCCTTACTTTACAGTAAGGCATCCCGGAAAACAATCACCAATGGATGGCGAAACTCTCAGAATCAACTCATTCTGGATCATCGGGAGCGGTCGTTTGCGACTCGCAGTAACGGGCCAAACCCGGTCTAACGGACTCCCGGTCCAGCCAAGCAAGATAGTGACGTGACCGGCACTACTGCGCGCCGCCAAGCAGCCGCAGAGATAGCCTAATAAAACGATGATGGCGAAACGATGATGGCGGCGCGCATCTGAAAATAGCTGGCTGTGCGGTCAGCGCGAAGGCGGCGCCTCGCTCCAGACGCGAACTTTCAGTTTGACGTTTCGGACGCACGGATCATCAACGCCTACCCCAGGCTTTGGCGTGGCAGGATTCCGGCGACCTTCTCTAACGACGTGAGCCGTGCACAGCGCGTCTCGGCAATGTTTTCGTGGTACGTGATGCCCACTAACGGGTCGACGCACACCGCACCGTGCTTGCCGAGATCCTCCAGTCCCTCGACGTTCACCGTGTTGAACATCGCCGTCGCGCAGCTCTTCATTCGGATCGATTTCCCATTGCGTCAGCAATCGGGGCGCTCGGTGAGCGGGCTGGCCCGCCATTTGGCGCTGCAAGCCGGATACTGGACCGTGAATTGCGTTACGCTCGCGATATCGCCACCTTTGAGCTGGACCTGCCAATGAACACTAACTCTCCTCCCGGCCAGACGCGCTCATTTACTACTGTCTTTCTGATCGAGATGTGGGAGCGCTTCGGCTACTACGGCATGCAGGCGCTGATCGTGTACTACATGGTGCAGCGCCTGGGGTTTCCCGACGAACGCGCGACGCTCGTCTGGGGGGCTGCGGCGGCGCTTATCTACGTGGCGCCGGCGATCGGCGGCTGGATCGGCGACAAGATACTGGGTACGCGACGCACGATGCTCATCGGGGCCGTGATCCTCGCCATCGGCTACGCGCTGATGGTTGTACCCGGCGAGAGCGTGTGGTTTCTCTTTTGTGCGCTCGGCGTGATCGTGGTCGGTAACGGTCTGTTCAAGGCCAACGCCGGAAACCTCGTTCGCAAGATCTACGAAGGTAACGACTCAAAGATAGACAGCGCGTTCACGATCTACTACATGGCGGTCAACCTGGGCGCGATGATTTCGCAATTGCTGACGCCGTGGCTCAAGGATTACGTCAACGCTCACTACGGCAACGAACTCGGCTGGCACATCGCGTTCGCGGTGTGCTCGATCGGTCTGGTGCTGGGTCTGGCTAACTACGCGCTGATGCGTAAGGCGATGGCGCACATCGGCTCGGAACCCGACGATCGTCCGCTCAATTGGGGCAAGCTGGCGCTGGTGCTGCTGGTGG
>JAGRJB010000325.1 GCA_020442965.1 Pseudomonadales bacterium | reverse complement strand
CCACCGCCGCCGCCGCGATAGCCGCCGCCACCGCCGCCGCCGCCGCCGCGGTAACCACCGCCGCCACCGCCGCCACGGCCACCGCCGCCGCCACCGCCGCCACGCTCACGCTCCTGCGCTTCGTTGACGCGCAAAGGGCGTCCACCGAAGTTCTGGCCGTTCAACGTCTGCATTGCACGCTGCGCATCGGCAGCGGGCATTTCGACGAAACCGAAACCACGCGGTTGCCCGGTGTCACGGTCGGTGATGAGCGATACGGAATCGACCGTACCGTGCGCCGCAAAAAGCTCGCGAAGAGCCTCCTGCGTCGCGGAGAAGGGCAGATTGCCCACATACAACTTAGTCATACAAAACTCACAGAAAAACAACTAACAAACGACCGTGGCGCCCAGACAAGAATGCTCTGGGCGGCAAAGCCACCTGGTTCGGACACGATCGGGCTAGCTCGTTGCTGCGGGTAAGCCAAATGGGGGTACAGACGCAGAAAAGATTCAGACAAGCGAGACGAAGGGCACGAGCCGATCTACAGAATAACCGACCCATCGGATGCGCGCTACTACTCGACCCGAGGTAAACGCCGAAATTCGGCGCATTTTGCTGCCCAAAGGGCCGAAATTCACGATCTAGAGCCCGGATTGACGAATTCCCGCGGCTTCTCGGACCCTTCGCCGAAAAAGAACTTCTCCATTTCGGCCTCCAGAAATTTGCGCGCCTTGGGTTCGACCGGGCTCAGTCGATACTCATTGATCAACATGGTCTGATGGCCTACCCACTGGCCCCAGGCCTCCTTCGAGACGTTCTCGAAGATACGCTGACCCAGCACGCCGGGATAGGGCGGGCGGTCCAGGCCTGGCGCAGCCCTCTTCAGTAACACGCAATTCACGGTTCGAGCAGTCATGTCGGTCTGTTCCTGGCAATCAATGCCTTGATCGGCGCTGGCAACCCGAGCTGAGCGGGACTGCCTGGGTCATACCAGACGATACCACCCTCCTCGCACACCGTGGGCAACGCGCCGGCGCAGCTCACCGGACACGGCGTGATCATCAGATCGTAATGGGTAAAAGAGTGTCTGAACGACTCGAGTGGCGCCTGGGTGCGTTCGCTGGCGATCTGCAGGCGTGCCCCAACGTAGTTCCGCAGCGCCTCCAGCGACTCGAATTCGGGCAGGCACCAAAGGCCACCCCAGATGCCGCTCGCCGGCCGCTGCCTGAGCAGTACGCGGCCGTTCACCTGGCGCGCCAACAGCATCCAGACATGCCGTGTACGGCGCGCAGCTTTCGCACGCCTGGGCGCCGGCAGCGTCGCAACGCGTTGCTCGACGAATGCGCGGCATTGCGTACGCACAGGACACTCGCCGCAGCGCGGCTTCGCACGCGTGCAAACCGTTGCGCCAAGATCCATGATCGCCTGCGTGTAGGTAGCAACGCGCTTCTCTGGTGTGTGCAGTTCGGCCAACTCCCAAAGGCGTTCGCGGGTCGTGCGCTCGTCGACAGCACCCTCGACCGCGTGATAGCGCGCCAGAACGCGTTTGACATTGCCATCGAGGATCGCATGATGCTGGTCGTTAGCCAATGCCAGTATGGCAGCGCCGGTCGAGCGGCCAACACCCGGCAGCGCGACGACGGCTGCGATGTCGGCGGGGAATGCGCCAGCGTGCTCCCTGTGTAACAACTGTGCCGCTCGATGCAGATTGCGCGCTCGTGCGTAGTAGCCCAGCCCGGTCCACAGGTGCAGTACTTCATCGAGTGTCGCCGTGGCCAGCGCCGCGATACTCGGGAAACGTGCCATGAATCGTTCGTAATAAGGTACGACCGTGGCGACCTGGGTCTGCTGCAGCATGATCTCGGAGACCCAGACACGATACGGGTTGCGCCCGCGCTGCCACGGAAGATCGTGGCGCCCATGTCGATCGTGCCAGGCGATCAGACGGCGGGCGAAGTCAGCGGTTGGCATGCACGCCCTGTTCATCGAACAGCAAGCGGATACGCACCCGCTTCATCCGCGTCTC
Organism: Pseudomonadales bacterium; assembly: GCA_020442965.1. Lineage (GTDB taxonomy): Bacteria > Pseudomonadota > Gammaproteobacteria > Steroidobacterales > Steroidobacteraceae > CADEED01. Next base: position 10,112 of record JAGRJB010000325.1, on the reverse strand, counting down.
ATCGAGCGTCGCTGCGGCAAAGTCGAGCGTGCCACGCACGGGCAACGCACGTAGCTGCGCCGTGGGCAGCACGAACGGCTCGCTCTCGGCATCCGGCGGCGGCAGGTACCGATCAATGGCAATCTGGTCGCCCTGCAATGCAAAAGCCGTCACGGGCTGGTCGCCGAACTTGACATCGAGCTCACCCCTCAGCCTCGAATCATCCAGTACGAGCTGGATCGGTGCGACCGAGATTGCCGACGACGCGTAGGTCCATTGCGTTTTCAGTTCGAACGGCCCCAGGACGCTTGCGTCGCGCGTCGCCGGCACCTTCACCGCCCACTGCTCCAGCGCTTCCCGAAGCGCTCCGGTCGTTAGCGCAAGCTCGCCCGCGAAGGCTGGCGTGTCGCCGACGACCCCATGTAGTGAGCCGCTGCCAGCGAAGAGCCCCAGCCGTGCCCGCCAAGCTGGCACCTCGATCTTCTTGTTAGCTTCGAGAAACCTCGCTGTCGGCATCGAAAATTCTATCGGCACGCTGGGTTCGGCCAGATCACCGCCGGTCAGTGTACCGGCGATACGCAGGTTCTCGAGAATGGTGGCGTCAGTCCGCGGCACATAGCGGCCCGCCACAGTGAGTGCCGCCCGCGGCAGCTCATCGCCGGCCGACACGCTGAACGCCGTCTCGGCGTCGATCGGCTCGCCTGGACGGATGGCGCCAACGGTGAGCCGCCAATGGCTCAGTAGCAACCGTCGCCCGGACGCCGCATCGTGAAATTCGAGCTGGCTGTCGAGGAGCGCGAGCCCCGCGATGACACCGTTGCCACCCGCCGAGTTGTCAGTTGCCGGGCTCGTGGTCGCACTCCATCCCTGCCAGTTGGCGGTACCATCTGCGCGACGTTGCAGATCAAAATCGGCGCCCACGATGCGCACCGTATCGACTACAGCCCGGCCGCGCAGCAACGGGAACAGACGCACGCGTATGCGCGCCTCGCGCCATCTGACGAACGGCGGCCCATCGAATCCCTGTGGATTGCCCAGTGATCCACTGCCGGTCGAGAGCGCAAACCACGGCCAGAATTCGAGATCGATGTCGCCGTCCAGTGAGAGCGTGCGGCCGGTTTCGCGCGCCACCGCATCGGCAATGTCATCCTTGAACCGGTTGGGATCGACGAACAACGCAAACGCAACGACGCCCGCCACGACGAGTGTGACGAGCGCTCCAACAACGACGAAGATCCACTTGGCCGCACGCATGCGGCCCTAATTGTAGAGAAGCGCGTCAGCGATCGCAGATGTCGATGTCGCCCGACAACGATTTCAGGCGAATGGTCGCGGACGCCTCGCCTTGGCGGATATCCAGGCGTTTGCCGGGGCCATACTTGCTGGCGGACTCGGCCTCGGCGGCGAGACAGCCAGTGATGTCGCCACTGAAGGTCTTGGCATCGGCCGTGAAACCCGCTTCTGTGGGCACCGTGATACGCATGTCACCGCTGACCGTTGTTACCTCCATGCGTCCATCGCGTGACAATTGAGCCTGCACGAGCACGTCACCCGACGTGCTGCGCACACGCAGCTCGCGCGCCTTGGCCATGTCGAGCTGAATATCGCCGCTGACGGTGACCGCGTCGACGGAGCCGGAGAAGTTCTCGAGTATCAGGTCGCCACTGACTGAATTGACACGCACATCCGCCGCGCGACCCGCACCGTGCAGACGAATCGCCCCGCTGACAGCCGTGACGTCTGTGTCGGCGGTATCGATCTGGGTCGCCACATCACCGCTGACCGTTTTCAGGAGTTGCCGGCCGGTGGTGCCGCTGATCTTGACGTCCGCGCTAACCGCACTTACTTCAATACTCGACGCAGTCGGGACCCGTACGGTGAGGTCGGTCGAACCGCGTACGTCGCCCTTGCGCGGCAGCACGACCCGAATGCGCGTGCGGTCGGCATCGCGCAACACATCGAGCCGCTCGACGTCGCGGCCCAGCCGGCCTACCACTTGCACTTCATCGCGGTCCCAACCGCTGACGTTGATGAGACCCGACACATTGGTAATCTCGACCACGCCATCAGGACTCGCCGCGACCCGTCGCTCGACCGTGCGCGCGTCGTTTGTATCGCTCGCTGTCGCTGCACCGGTCGCGCCTGCCAACAAGGCACAGACAAACAACGATATTTCGATGTAACGCGGGCTGCCATGATTCATGTTCATAACTCCTGGCGGTTGCCGGCCACCGTGGCCAGCACCCGCATCTCTTCCTGATAAGTATCCACTAACAAATCCTGCAGCAACGCATTGGCCGGTTGCCGACCGATGGCCGATTCAATCTCGACCAGCGAACGCTGCAGCGTGACCATGCTGGCGGTCACCTTGGCGCGAGCCGCGGGCGACATCGCCAGCAGCCGCTCCGCCGCCTCACGACGAAGCTCGTCGCGGGTGCGCGCAAAGCGCGGGTTGGCGCGCAATGCGGCCTGCAGGTAAGCTGGACTGGACTGGACCAGTGCGGGCTGCGACACAGCCGCCGGCTGCATCCCGCGACCGAGCAGAATTCCGACAGCGACCAGTGCCAGCGATGCCGCCAGACTACCTAAGACTCTGGTAGTACTACGGGCGCGGTCACGCGGCGCTGCGATCGCCTGCGCAATGCCTGGCCAAAGGTCACGCGGTGGCGTAATCGACTGCGGCAGCTCGCGCAATGACCCGACTCGATCGCCTGACGAATTCACGCTACACCTCTCTCAATCCGCTCGCGCAACAGCGCGCGCGCTCTGTGCAGTTGCGCCTTGCAGGTGCCCACTGCGATCCCCAACATCCCGGCGACTTCGCGGTGCTCATAGCCGTAAACCCCGCAGAGCACCAAGACGTCGCGTGCACCAGCCGGCAGCGATGCAATGGCGGTTTCCAGCTCCGCCTCCTCCACCGGGCTGTCGAAAGTGAGCTCCGTATCCAAGGCACCCACCGCGTCGTCTAACGACTCTTCCCGCGCCGCTGGTTGGCGCCGACGGGCCAACACGGTGTTGACAGCGATCCGATGCAGCCAGGTGGCAAAACTCGAACGGGCCTCGAAGCGTGCGAGCGCCTGCCAGGCCTTGATAAACGCCTCCTGCGTACAGTCCGCCGCCACGTCCGCATCGCGGGTCATGCGCAGGCACAAGCCGTAGACACGGCCGGAATGCTCGCGATACAGCCGCTCGAAGGCACGAGTGTCCCCAGCGCGGGCACGTTCCACCACTGCGCTGTGCAGATCGACGAGCGAATCGGACCCCGCCATCAGATTGGATACCGCACCGTCAGCCAACACATCGCTCCTCCTGAGTAATCCGTTAGAGGCACGAAATCGCGCTGGGGTTTAAATGGCGCCGACCAATATCCGCCGCGGTTCGATCGACCGCCTCGCAGTCAGGGGCGGTGCTTTCCGCCGAACCACTTCATCGCGTATTGGAGCAACTGATTGTTGGTGGCCAGTCCGAGCTTGTGTTTGATCGTCTGCCGGTGGGATTCGATCGTTTTTACGGACAGACTGAATTCGGTCGCAATATCGCGCGAGCTCATGCCGCGGCCCACCATGTTGAGTATCTGCACTTCACGGTTGGACAAGCGGGACACCGGATCGGCCGGGTCGACGGTGCGGGATTCGCCGCCGCGCATGTCGAGCGTGCGTTGCACCGCATCGCTCACATAGTTACGCCCGCTCAGTACGCGGCGCACGGCGGTGAGAAGCTGATCGGACGCCGCTTGCTTCATGATGTAACCCATGGCGCCGGCCGCGAGCAACCGCTCGGCGTAGATGGTCTCATCGTGCATCGACAACACCAACATACGCAGCTCGGCGTTCTCCTGATGCATCTCCCGCACGAGCTCGATGCCGTCACCGCGCTCGAGCGACAGATCGACGATGACGATATCGGGCGTGTGGGCACGGATCGCTGCGCGCGCAGCCTGCTCCGAATCCGCTTCGGCGGCCACGGTGAGATCGGGCTCGGCTTCGAGCATGCGTCGCAAACCCTGTCGAACGATCGGATGATCATCGACGATGATGACACTTCGAATTTCCGTAGCAGCTAGCATCGCGTTCATGGCCGCCATGCTGACGGCCGCATTCGCCAGCGTCAACCCACCTGCGATCGTGGATGGGAACAGGTGCACTGAACTGCGACGCCGCCTGAATCGCTCGTGTCCACCGTGAGATCGCCGTGCAACATTTGCGCGCGATAGCGCATCAACTTGAGCCCCATGCCATCGCCACGCAGCGTGTGGGGATCAAACCCTCGGCCGTTATCGGAAATTGTCAGCTGCAGCCCATCGGCATAAGTATGCAGATCGATCTGCACCTCCGTCACGCGACCATGGCGGACAGAGTTGGTGAATGCTTCCTGGGCGATGCGATACAGATGCCCAGCAGAGCAGTCATCGATCGACAGTGGAACTTCAAGCCGAGTGGTGAAGTTGGTGTGGACGCCGAAGCGCTCCAAACCTCGCGCAGCGAGTGAGCGCAGACCAGCCACCAGCCCGCCGCCCGCAGCACCGACCGGCGACAAACCACGGGCCATCGCACGCGTACTCTCGATCGCCGCATTGACGAGACCGATGATGTCCTCCACATCGGCTCGCACGGCCGAATTCTCCTTGCGGAGCTGTACGACGACACTGCGCATCATCAACGCGATACCGGTCAGATCCTGGCCCAGGCCATCGTGCAGGTCGGAACCGATCCGCAACTGCTCGCGGCTGGCAATCTCGAGTACTTCGCGCTCCATCCGTTTGCGCTCGGTCACGTCCGTGAATGCCACTAACCAGTGTTCCCGGTCACCGATCACAATCTGTGTGGCGACACAATTTGCCGTAAACGCGCTGCCGTCGCGGCGCAGACAGTCGAACTCCACGGGTACGGCATGCGGCAACCCGGCAGCCTCGCGCATTTGCCGATCGATGCGGTTGCGCTGGCTCACCGCGCCGGCGACCACGAGTGGCTCGAGCGACGCGCCGACCGCCGCGCCGGGAGCAAAGCCGAACATCGCATCGAAGCTCGGATTGGCGATGCAGATGACGTTGTCGAGATTCACGACTGCTACCGCCTCACGCAGCGCCTCCAGGATACGCGCCTGTGTTGCGCGCAATTCATCGGCGGCACGGCGCGCGGTGATATCCGTTGCACAAATAACCGCTCCCGCGACACGGTCCCCCGCGCGCACGACGCGGATGCGCATATCGAACAAGCGCGCTGGTTCGCGGCCGTAAGTCTGCTCGAGATCCGCCGGTTCGCCGGTCTCCAGCACGTGCGCGACAGCCTGCGCAACCCGATCCATGTCTTCCGGAGGTGCAATATCACGGACAAAGCACCCGATCAGCGCATCCGGCGCGCGGCCCATCATCGGATGATTGATGTACTGCACACGCATGTCCGCGTCGACCAGTACGAGCCAGTCCGGTGAACTTTCCGCGATCGCCATCAACTGCGCCTGCGAGCGGCGCAGCGCTTCGTCCGAGGCGCGTCGCTCGGTAATATCGGTCGCCGAGCCTATCGACCCTGTCACGCGGCCGTCCTGGTCGTGCACCGAGCGCGAGCGGACCGCCAGCCACCGAGCACTGCCGTCGGGGCGACGAATCTGCAGCTCATCGCAGACAAGCGACGCGCCGGCGAGCAACTGCTCGTATATTGCGCGTCCAACCGCCTGCGAGGATTCAGCGAGTGCTCCGCCCCAGTGCCCGCGCCGCTGAAATTCATTCAGGTCGCAGCCCATCGCACGTTCGAAGCCTTCGCTGACGCGCACGATCTGCGAACTGCCGTCAGACAGAAATGCGCTTTCGAACACGAAGCCAGGTGCGAGCGCCGCGACGGTACGAAACAGTGCCTCGCTATCCGCCAACGCGGTACGTTCGTTGATATTCTGAGTGATATCGACGGTGAAACCGACGATACGCGCGGGCGTGCCCGTGATGTCGCGCAACAGCACAGGCGTCTCGGACACGGTCAAGTAGTGGCCATCGCGATGCCGGATGCGGTAGTTCGTTGCGTCCCCCGCGACACCCGTATTGGCAACCGCCCACCGATCGCGTTCGAAGCGCTCGCGATCATCGGGATGACAAATCTGGGTCCACGCCTCCACGCTGCTAGCAAGCTCGGCCGACGTATAGCCCAGCATGCGCTCCACACCGTGCCGCTCGACGACACCGGTTTGCAGATCGATCTCGTAGACAATCCCTGAGATTGCCTCGGCCGCAGTGCGGAAGCGCCGGTCGCTGGCAATCAACGCAAGCTCACGCGACTTGCGGTCGGTTATGTCCACGGTCAGGCCAACAATTCGTTCAGGGGCGCCCGCGGCATTGCGCTCGAGAATGGACATACGGTCGAACGCCCAGTGCCAGCTACCATCGGCATGGCGGAAGCGGTATTCCACCTCGTGCGCGTCCTGGCCAGCGGCCGCCGCCCGCTTATAGCTATCGATCGCCGGACGCAGGTCCTCAGGATGCACGTGGTTCTGCCAGAACCGCCGATCCGCCCGGCCGACCGCCGGAGTCACACCAAACAACTGGTAGAACGCGTCGCTGTGATTGGCCTCATCGGTCGAGATGCGCAGTTCCCAAGGGCCGGCTCCAGAATGGCTCAGCGCTGTCTCCAGCCGTTCCTTGTTAGCAAGGAGTTCCAGATTGGCAACCTTGCGCTCAGCGTTATCCATACAGATACCGACCATGCGCAGCGCCTGCCCCGCGCCGTCGCGCTCAACGACGCGGCCACGCTCGAACACCCAGCACCAGTCGCCTCGGCGCGTGCGGATGCGGTAATCGGCATCGTAGTAATCCCGATCTCCCGCGACGTGCGCAGCGGAGCGGCGTTTCGCTTCGGGTCCCTCATCCGGGTGCAGATTGTCGTCCCAACGCGCCACATGATCTTCACCGTCGCAGGGATCGATATCGTGACGCGAACACCAGTCGTTATACCAATGCGTCAAACCGGTGCGGAAATCCAGCTCCCACAGACCAGCGCTGGCGCCCCACACCGCCGTGTGCAACCGCGACTGCACGGTTCTTAGTTCATCCTCCGCTCGCTTGGCAGAATCGATGTCGAGTGATACGCCCATCACCAGCGTCGGCTTGCCGTCGAGATCCCACTCGATCGCCCGCCCGCGATCGAGCATCCACTTCCAACTACCGTTCGCGACCTTGATGCGATATTCGTGTTCCACTTTGTCGATACGGCCCGAGACATGATCGGCGAGATGCCGCTCCACGCGCGCGCGATCATCGGGATGCAACCTGGACGTCCACGGATGCGGTACGCTTTCCCACTGCTCGCGCGAATAACCGGTTATCGCGAACCACATCGCGCTCGATGTGCCCGAGTCGGTCGGTACATGCCATTGCCAGAAAGCGGCACGCGCGCCCCAGAGCGCGGTGGCGAGGCGCGCCTGGTCCTCGGCAAAGGACGATTCAGCACGTTTTCGCGCATCGATATCGACTAACAAGCCGAGCGCGAGGCGCGGCGCCCCGGTTGCGTCACGCTCGATGACGCGACCGCGATGCAGCACCCACAACCAGGCGTCGTCACCGCGAGCCAGGCGATACTCGCATTCGATCGGATCGGTGGTAGTGGCCCGGCCCAGCTGTCGCCTGAGCGCGGCTCGATCGTCCGGATGTATGGTCCGCAGCCAGTCCTGTAGCGAGACACCGCGCGCGTCGAAGTCGATCTCGCGGTTCTCAAGCCAGCGCTGGTCCAATTGGAACTGATCTGAATCGGCGCGCCACACCCAGGCGACGGCATCGGCCGCTGCAGGCGCGCGCTCAACGAGTCGCGAGTCCGTCTCGTTGGCTCGCAGCGGAGCGTTTGGGTTGGCGCGTACGCTCATGGCGGTCTATTGTTGCCCAATGAACCGGGTAAAGACTTGATCTATTTATCGGCGGCCGCGTGCGAGTTGGCCGATCGACGTGACACAATGACCCCTGCGAAGCAACTACCGCTTGTCGGCATTGCTGCAAAGCAATAGAACTATGACCTTATTTAACATAGGGTCATCATACGTCTGGCAGAACTAGTTGAAAATCGGCCATTCTTCTCAGGGGAATACGTGGCGGACTCATCGGGCGGGGCACGGATCATTGCGGATTACTCCGAGTGGCGTGCACGGGACTATTTTCAGACTTACTACAGCGAGGTCGTGCTGCCTGACGAGCAGGCCGTGCTCGCGTATCAGGTCGAGGTGCTGCGAGCCGCGGGCAAACGATTCGGCCGCGGGCTCGAATACGGATGTGGTCCAACCCTGCATCGTGCGATTGCCGCGTCCAAGTACGCTTTTCGCCTCGACATGGCGGACTGGTTAGCCGACAACCTGGCCGCGGCACGCGACTGGTTGCTTGCCGATATCGACAACCCCGACTGGAAGCAATTCACACAGTACCTTCTGGCTTGCGAAGGGCAGATCGCGCCGACTAACAGGCAAATCGATCAGCGCGAAGCGCAGACGCGCAAGGTCGTGCGCGGCCTGTATCTGAGCGATGCGCGCTGGCAGCAACCGCTCGGCCCACAGCGCAACGAGTTCTACGATCTCATTGTGTCCGGCTTCTGTCTCGATGCCGTGTCCGACGATCAGCGAGTCTGGCGCCGCTGCATGCAGAATTTGCTGTCGATGCTGCAACCCGGCGGCACGCTGATCATTCATGCGCTGCATCGATGTCGCGCTTACAAGTGCGGGGACCGAATGTTCCCGGGCGCCGACTTATCGATGGATGATATGCAGTCTGTACTGCTCGACGGCGGCTGCACGCAGCGATCGATCGACGTGCAGGTGATTCCTTGTCCGAATAACGCCATCTACGGCTATAGCGGCATTCTGACCGCATCCGCGCAGAAAGCGCCTGGCTGACCGCGCGGCGGCGCAACGGGGGGGCCGGGCGTGCGGTACCATGCGCGCTCCATGCCAAAAGATCGACTGCAAGCGCTGAAACGGCTCGTGGGCCGTACGCCACTCCTGGAAATTCAGTGTCGATTTCGAGGACGTGATCACCGAATCTACGCCAAACACGAAGCTTACAACTTCACCGGTAGTATCAAGGATCGCATGGCGCTCTATATCCTCGAGCGCGCGTACGCCGACGGTGAAATCGAACCGGGCGATGAGATTGGCGAGGCCACGAGTGGCAATACCGGCATTTCGTTCGCGGCGATGGGACGCGCGCTCGGTCACCACGTGCGCATTTATATGCCGGACTGGATGAGCCGCGAGCGCGTCCTGGTCATTCAAAGTCTCGGCGCCTCGGTGATCCCAGTGTCACATGAACAAGGTGGATTTCTCGGCAGCATTCGCATGGCGGATGATTTTGCGCGCGAAACCAGCCACGTGTTTCGACCACAACAGTTCGACAATGTCGCGAACGTGCAGGCGCACTACGAAACGACGGGACCTGAGATCGTCGCGCAGCTTGCGTCGATCGACCGCAAGCCGACGGGGTTTGTGGCCGGAGTCGGCACAGGTGGCACCGTGATGGGCGTTGCGCGCTATCTGTTCGAACATGTGCCAGGCGCCCAGGCATACCCTCTCGAGCCTGCCAACTCGCCAACTCTGCGGACCGGTCACAAGGTGGGCCGCCATCGCATACAGGGCATCAGCGACGAGTTCATACCGTCGATCGTAAAACTGGATAAGCTGGGGCCGCTGGTCGACGTCTGGGATGGCGATGCCATCGTCATGGCGCAACGTCTGGCGAGTGAGCTCGGCATCGCGGTCGGCATCAGCTCGGGCGCCAATCTGCTCGGTGCCCTGCAGATTGCCCACGATCAGGGGCAGGACGCGTGTGTCGCCACGGTATTCTCCGACTGCAACAAGAAATATCTCTCGACTGATTTGTGCAGCGATGAAGAATGCAAGGAACACTACGGCTCGCGCGAGGTGGAGCTATTGGGTTTTCGCGCCATTCCCTGGTGCGACTAACGAAACTACGGGGATCTCAACGATGGAAGAAGTCGGTCTGGCCTATGGGCTCGTCAAGTACCTGCATCTGCTGCTGTTCGTCTACTGGCTGGGCGGCGATGCGGGCGTGTATTACTCCTCGGGCTTCGTGATCGACCCGAAGCGCTCGCGTGACGCGCGGCTCACAGCCGCCAAGATCTTCATCGAACTCGACATGCTGCCGCGCTACTGCC
>JAGRJB010000324.1 GCA_020442965.1 Pseudomonadales bacterium | reverse complement strand
GCGGATGAACCGACCGGCAATCTCGATCGCGACAGTGCCAATCAGGTGTTCGAGCTGTTAACTGAAATTCAGCGCGAGACAGGCACGACATTCCTGCTGTCCACGCATGACGAGAGTCTGGCCAGTCGTTGCGAGCGTCGCATCCGGCTGCAGAATGGTGTGATCACGAGCGGTAACGAGGCCGACCGCGCGCCGCCGCGCGGCCACGAGATCCTAACGGCGATCGGCCGCATTGTGGCGCGGGCACCATCCTGAATTCGCCCAAATGGCCGGCATCCGCAGGCCTACCAAACTTGACAGCAGAACCGCGATGTATAAACTCGTTTATACATAGGAGAGTAGCCATGGGCAAGTCCGCAACGTTAACAGTCCAGCAATGGGGCAATAGCCTCGCCGTGCGCATTCCGGCCGCTGTCGCGCGCTCAGCCAGATTTAGAGTGGGTCAACCCGTCGTCGTCTCGGCCGAAGAGTCGAATGTGGTGGTACGAGCAATCGGTGCGCCGAAGCTGACGCTTGCTCAGAAGTTGTCTGCCTTCGATCCTGCGCTGCACGGTGGCGAAGCACTGTCGGCGAACGCCGTCGGCAACGAGGCAATCTAGTGGCCGCAAGAAGACGTTGGTGCCCAGACCGGCGCGACATAATCTGGATCAACTGCAACCCCCAAGCTGGCCGCGAGATGAAGAACCTTCATCCGCTCGTCGTGCTCTCGCCCAAGGAGTTCAACGAGCGGACCGGCATCGTTGTCGGTTTGCCGATGACCACAGCCGCTTCCAATGACACCAATCCGTTTGCCATCAAGTTCACGGGGTCCAAAGGTGTTGTTAGCTACATCCTGGGCCATCAGCCGAAGTCCTTCGACTGGCGAGCCAGGGGCGCAAAGCCACACGCTTGGAGGCAAGTCCCGCAAGAGCCGTTCGCTTTGGCGTGCGAGACGCTGAATCAAATTATCGATATCGGTCAATAGCGGCCGGATTGAGAACCAGTGGGTGCTGCAGTTGACATGAAGACTGGCGCCGCGTTGCTCGACTACCGCCTGCTCGCGTTCGAGGTGAGCGCTTGCGAGTCCTTCTTCGAATGCGCGCGCTGCCTCGATCCAACGGTTAGCGCACCCAGTCGGGTGCGCGGTCATCCCGACTCGAACTTGTCACCTGTCGCAGTGTGCCATTGGCGTTGCCATCCGCGCCCAGGGTCGGCTCGAAGGCATAAACGTCAAGGTTCGTGCCGCCGGTGTACATGACAAAAGTGACCTCGCTTCCATCGGGTGTCCAGCGCGGATCGAATTCGTTGTCGGTACTACCAGGCCGCAGCTGACGTTTACCGCTGCCATCCGGTCCCATCACCCAGATCCGCGCATGCTCGGGGCCACTTTCGTACCGTGCGAAGGCAATGAGCGACCCATCCGGTGACCAGGTCGGCTGCGCCGCCAGCAGCAACGGATCGTCTGTAATCTGCACGGGCGTCCCGCCGTTCCGAGGAATCACATAGATCTGATAGCGACCTGCGGAATTGCAGTCGGCAGCGTAAGCAATGGAGCTCCCGTCGGGTGACCACGCGGGCTGCCGCGCATCGCAAGCTCCGTTGGGGCTGACTTGCGTCAGCTCGCCGCCGCTGTCGCGACTGCGAAAAATCGTATACCGCGGCTGACCATCTACGCGCAGGCGATTGCTCGCGAACGCAAGACGATTGTCACCAGACCATGCAGGATCGATGTCCTCGTCAGGATGCGTCGTGACTCGAACCAGCGAAGTGGCACCGAGCTCACCGCAGTCGAGGCGATAGATTTCCGCATTGCCGTCGCGGCGACTCACGAACGCGAAGTTGGCGCGGTCCGGAGCCGGGTTCCAGGCGGGTGTCGTGTCGTCACCAGCCATAGCAGTGAGATTAGCCTCAACACCGGTCTGCGGATCAAGTCCAAAGATGTCCCAGCTTGAACCGGTGAGCCGCTGGGTCAGCAAGGTGTAGTTGGGACACGCGGCTGGGGCCGGTGGGCCGCTACCAAACAATTGCCGGAACAGCCAGCCCCCAGCAACCGCGACCAACAAGATGCCGGGAACGACCAACCAGCGCCATCGCAATGCAGTTGCCACATCACTCATGACCGCGGACTCCGCGATAAGGGTTGCTATGGTTTCCAAAGAATATACGCGCTGTATTGCGAATGCCAGCAAGATGACGGCGGCATGCAGCAGCGCCGCGCAGGTGCACAACGATCGTCATCGTTGGTTGCTTTTTCACATCAACAGTCGGCAATTCGCTGCGAACCGTGCCGACAGATCTTCAAGAGCCTGGAAATAGGGCCTTGGACCAAAGCTGATACGGGAGACTCCGAGCCGGGCCACGCTCTCGATGAAATCCGGATCGGCCGTCATCATGACATTGACCGGTAGTGAGGATCGCTCGCAGATCTCCCGAATCAAGTGAGTATCGATCAGACCAGGCGCGAAGAAGCCGTCGGCACCTGCTTTTGCATAGGCTTTTGCCGCGTCAGTGCCTCGCCCATGAGATCAGCGTGGATCGCCGTTGCATCCGCCTTGAGAAACACATCTGTGCGGGCGTTGATGAAGAGCGGCACGCCAGCAGCATCGGCGGCCTTGCGCACGGCTGCGATCCGCGCGGCCTGGTCTGCAATCGAATACAGGCCCTCGCCGTTCACGATCTGATCCTCGAAGTTGATTCCCACCGCGCCGGCTTTCATCACGCGGAGCACATTGGCAGCGACCTGCTCGGGGGCTTCGGAATAGCCGCCCTCGAAATCGACGGTCACAGGCACATCGACGCTCTGTACGATCCGCTCAACGATGATGAGAGCGAAGTCGAGTGGTATGGCTTCGCCATCCGCGAAGCCGTGGGCGGCCGCGACGGACCAGCTTCCGGTGGCAACGGCTTTCGCACCGGCCTTGGCGACGGCCTTCGCGCCGCCTGCATCCCAGATGTTGTAGAGCACGAGCGGATTCTCCGGAACGTGCAGCGCTTTGAATGCGCGGGCTTTATCGGCTTGGGACATGGCGACGTTCATCCTCTACTTGTTAGCTGAACTGACGCTCGATTTCGATCAGACGTTGCTTGCGCCACAGGCCGCCACCATAGCCGGTCAGGCTGCCATCCGCGCCGATGACGCGGTGACAGGGAACCATCAGCGCGATCTGGTTGGCGCCATTCGCCCGGGCCACGGCGCGCGTGGCCGAAGAATTTCCGATGCGGCGTGCGATCTCGGCATAGCTGCGGGTTTCGCCCACGGGAATACGGCGGAGCTCCTGCCAGACTTGCTTGCTGAACGGGGTGCCGTGCAACGTCAAAGGTGTTTCGAAGATTGCGCTCCGCCCGGAAAAGAAGGCCGCAAGCTCCACCTCGGCCTGTTCGGTTGGGGCTGGACGTCCAATACCGATCCCGCCGGTCGTCAGCACCTGGAGCTTCTTCAACTCTGAAGGGAGTGCCTTGCGGTCGATGAATTCCAGCAGATGCAGATGCGTGGCACTACTGATTGCAAGCATGTCGCCAAGCGGCGTGGCGATCCAGCTTGCTAACAGACTACCGTTCTTGCTCAACGATCCCGGTGCGCATCCCAGGAGCCGGACAAAAGCCGCGCGAAACGCACTGGGTGAATCGAAGCTGGCCTCGTGCTGGGCGGTGATCACCTTGCCGCCGGTCGACAGCGTCTCGAACCCTTCCCTTAGCCGCCGGTGCCGCGCCATCTCCAGAAAGGTCATATCGAAGTGGCGTTTGAAGCCGCGACGCACGGTGGAGAGGTCATAGCCAAGTTGTACGACGTGTTGTTCCGACCAACGGATATCGGGGCGCTCGTCCAAAGCCGCTAGAAGTGCCGCGACGGTCGGGTCAGCTAACGCGGCAGCCTGCAGCGGTTGGCATCGCTTGCAGGCGCGGAATCCAGCTTCGATACATTCGCCGATCGTTGCTCGGAAAGTGCAGTTCTCTGCTTTCGGTTTGCGTGCCGCGCATGTCAGCCTGCAAAAGATTCCGGTGGTCGAGACACAGACATAAGCCTGGCCGTCATAGCGACCATCCCGGCGCAAGAGGGCGCGGTACAGGACATCGTGATCAGGCAGCGCAAAAAGCATGTCTACAAACTATCATCGGGTAACTCATGGTTGCGCCTGAAATCAGGCGTGTATTCTGTCGACAGCGGTCGTCAGCTCGACGACCCGGCTGCATATTGGACTCACATCAATGATCAAAGTTGTCAAGACCGGGATCGCCTTAGTGATGGTGATGGGTTGCTCATTGGCGGTTGCGCAAGATGCTGACGTGAAACGCGAGATCAGCGCGATCATTGCAGGCGTGTATGGGTCGTTTCAGGAACACGAGCCCGAGGGCATCGACCGCTACATGGACCCCGATGTAACGGTCTGGGATGTGTTCACACCGCAGCTGATACAGGGCAAGGCAGAGCGTGACAGATTCCATGCAGCGGACCAGCAACAAATGCAGGCGCGCGGTCCTTTGACGCTGGTTATCAGCGAGCCGATTGTTAGCAACTGGGACGACACCGCAATTGCCCGCTATTACCTCGACTACAAATACGGGCCCCCCAACGCTGCGCAGGGTCGAGTCCGAATCACCGACGTCTTTCGCCGGATCAACCAGCAATGGAAAATCGTGCATCACCACGAGGGCGCGGTTCCCACAGGAATCCCGCCCATTGCTGATTAGCGGCGGCGCCGGCAAGCTAACACCCGGTGTGATTGGCATGAATTTCTGGATAGTCTATCCAGCCAGGCATGGTTGATCCCGCGTTCGCCGCAGCCTAGGCTCGGATCTCCGAACGGCCGTTCCAGGGAGATCGACATGACGGACCATTCCATCGAGGGCAAGACGGCGGTCATTGCCGGCGGCGGCAGGAACCTGGGCGCGTTGATCGCCAGCCAGTTCGTCCAGGCCGGTGCACGCGGCATTGTCATTCACTACAACAGCAATTCATCCAAGGCGGATGCGCAGAAGACCGTCGCCAAGCTGAAGGCGCTGGGGGCGGATGCCATCCTGTTCCAGGGCGATCTGTCGGTGGTGGCCAACAACGTCAAGCGTTTCGATCAAGCGCGCGAGCACTTCGGCAAGGCGGACATCGCGATCAACACCGCGGGCGTGGTCATCAAGAAGCCTATCGCTGACGTCACTGAGGCTGACTATGAAAAGAGCTTCGCGGCCAACTCGAAGGCGGCGTTCTTCTTCATTCAGCAAGCGGGTCGCGTGCTCGAAGAGCGGGGCAGCATCGTGACGATCGTCAGCTCGCTGCTGGCCGCCTACACGCCGCTCTTCTACGGCCAGGAGACGGCCGAATCGACTGCCTACAACAAGGCGGGCGCCGCGCAGCAAGTATTCCAAAACCGGCCTGACCGACATCGAGGACATCGCACCGAACGCCGAAAGCTACGTAGCATGCTGCGTGTCGAACATGGGATTGATTCAGGTTCTGCACTTCGACGTCCAGCACCTGCTCGACCGGGGCGAGTTGGTGGAGGTCATGCCCGAGTTCCGCGCTGCATCGATGCCGGTGTCGCTCATCTACCCCCACCGCAGGCAACGCTCGCGCCGGCTCAATGCGTTCATCGAATGGCTTGCGGCCCTGATGCGGCCTCACCTTAGAACTGTGATGGCGCTTACGCTCCGTCCAGAGCAGCGTCCCACGGGGACTGCATCCGCGTTGGCTTCTGAGGTTCCACCAATTGGCCCGCTGGGCGGTATCTGGCGATGCTTGTAATTGATCATGAGCCCCATAGTTGGTTTCTCTTCGAGCACGAGGAGAAGTTGTTTCTCGACGCCAATTGCAGTCACAGTTTCCTGGGCTATTCATTCATGATCGAGCTGCACGAGGATGAATGTTCGAAATACAGGCAGTACGGGCGTGGTTACCTGACAGAGTTGGCACAGAGCATTCATAACTCGGTGCCCATACTCAAAGACAGCAAATCGATCTATAAAGGGCGCGATGTCACGCAGCATTATCTCGGGCTGACTCAATCGGCTCTACAGGCCTGGAAATCCCCTAACAAGTGATCCAAACGGAAGGAGGTGCCGTTGCGCACTATTGCATTGCGTCACCCGCTTGCCTCCGAATTGCGCTTTTGCCAACGTCGGACAAGCGCTGACAGCGCTTCGCAGGAACGCTCACACCATGCTGCGTCTTGGCTGATACCGAGCGCTCGCCGTCGTCGGCATGATGACGTTCATTGATTCAAGTGTCGTCAAGGAACGGTGGGGAAAACTGATCGACGACGAACGTGACGTAATTGGAGGCAAGCGAGACCAGCTTGCTGGACGGATTCAACAATTTCAATTTACAGTCTTGGTATCGGCGGGCTGGAAAGGAAGCCGGCTCGTCGACGCCATCGAGTGGCACATGCCGACTCACAGAAATCGATCTGATACAGCCGAGTGAGCGTCAGCGCGAAAGCCTGAGCCCAACAGCAGAGAGATTGCTAGGGTAAGCTCCCTTGGTCAGCAGAATCGGACAGGGGATGCCGCTAGCTATCGCAGATTACGCCCTGGTTGGCGATTGCCGCACAGCGGCACTGGTCGGGCGTGATGGTTCAATCGATTGGTTGTGCGTTCCGCAATTCGACGGTGGCGCGTGCTTCGCTGCGTTGTTAGGCGCGCCTGAAAATGGCCGCTGGCTGCTTGCCCCCACGCACGCTACGACCAGCGTCAAGCGGCGCTATCGTGACGACACGCTGGTGCTGGAGACGGATTTCGAGACGCAATCGGGCCTGGTGCGGGTCATCGACTTCATGCCATTGACGGACGATCGACTGGAACTCGTGCGCATCGTTGCGGGACTGCGTGGATCTGTCGAGATGGCGCTGGAGATCGTCATCCGATTTGACTACGGTTCCATTGTTCCCTGGGTGCGGCACGGCAATGGGCGTCTGGTCGCAACGGCCGGGCCGGACACGCTCGAGCTGACCGGACCCGTCGAGGTTCATGGGGAAAACATGAAATCGCGGGCGACCTTCGACGTACGAGCGGGCAGCCGCCATGAATTCGTACTGAGTTATCGCCCCTCGCACACTGCCAGTCGACCGCCGCTTGATGCATCGCGGGCGTTGCAGGACACCGGGCAAGCCTGGCGCAAGTGGAGCGGACAGAGCAAATTCGACGGGCACTATCGCGCGGCCGTGCAGCGATCGCTGATCACCCTCAAGGCATTGACGCTGGCGGAAACCGGGGGGATTGCGGCGGCGCCGACGACGTCCCTGCCGGAGCGACAAGGCGGTGTTCGCAACTGGGATTATCGCTACTGCTGGTTACGGGATGCCACGTTCACGCTCAACGCGCTGTTGTTAGCGGGCTATCGGGATGAAGCGGTGGCGTGGCGCGAGTGGCTGCTGCGCGCCGTGGCCGGCTCACCGCAGGATCTGCAGATCATGTACGGACTTGCCGGGCAGCGACGGCTCGAGGAGACCGAGCTGCCGTGGCTGCCGGGTTACAAGGGAGCGGCACCCGTGCGAGTGGGCAACGCCGCGTCGCGCCAGTTCCAGCTGGATGTCTACGGCGAAGTCATGGACACGCTGCATCTGGCGCGCCGGTCAGGCCTCGAACCCGATGCGACGGCCTGGAGCATTCAGGTGGAATTGTTGCGGTATCTGGAAAAGCACTGGCAGGATCCGGATGAAGGGATCTGGGAGATCCGTGGCGAGCGTCGCCACTTCACGCATTCACGGGTCATGACCTGGGTCGCGGTCGATCGGGGCATCAAGGCGGTCGAGCGATTCTCGTTGAATGGGCCGGTCGATCGCTGGCGCGACCTGCGTTCCCGCATCCACCGCGAGGTCTGCGAGCGCGGTGTCCGTTCCGACACCAACAGCTTCGTGCAGGCCTATGGCAGCAAGGAGCTCGATGCCAGCCTGTTGATGATTCCCTTGGTGGGCTTCCTGCCCGCCGACGACCCGAG
>JAGRJB010000323.1 GCA_020442965.1 Pseudomonadales bacterium | reverse complement strand
GCGGCATCGCCCGGTCGGCCTCGCTGGCCTGGTCGGCGGCCGTGGCCCGCCGTGCCTTGGCTACCGCCGACCGTCGTCCATAATAGTTAGGATAATCGCGATCGAGACCCTTGAATCGTCGATGTATCCAGAGGTACTGCTCCGGCACCTTGCGCACGTGAGCTTCGATCAACCGGTTGAAACTCAAGGCATCGGCGCTCGAGGAATCACTCGGAAAGTCCTCGAGCGGTGCGCCGATAATGCCCCGATAGTGACGACCGTCGGGAGCTCGTTCGACAAAGTAGGGTAAGACCACGGCGTTGGTCATCGCGGCGATTCGCGAAGTTGCGGTGTTGGTAGCCGCGGCAATGCCGAAGAACGGCACCATCTCCGCGCCTTTCTTGCGATAGCTTTGATCGGGCGCATACCAGACCACTTCGCCGTCTTTCAGCGCTTTGATCAACGTGCGAACGTCATCGCGCGGAATCGCCCGTCTCGCTTGACGGTTGCGATTGCGCGCGAGCATCGCCCCCAACACCTCATTCTTGGTCGGTCGGTACATCACGTTGAGGGGCAGGTGAAGTGTTAGCGCACGGCAGCCGATCTCGATCGTAGTGAAATGAGCCGACAGCAAGAGAACGCCGCGGCCAGCCCGTTGCGCACGTTCGACGTGCTCCAGTCCCGAGATAGTGGTTAGCCTACGAACCAGCTCGTCAGCGCCCCACCAGGCGACCGCGGTTTCAAACAGTGCGCAGCCGAGGCTCGCGAAATGCTGCTGCAAGATCGCGGCACGTTCGTCGTCCGAGCGCTCGGTTAGGCACAGTGCGAGATTGCGCTGTGCGATGCGGGCCTGGCTGCGTAGCAAGGGTTGCAAGAGCCGACCGAGTCCACGGCCCATGGCCAGGTGTACGCTGTGCGGCAAAGGTTCCAGCACGCGCAGTAGCGCCAACCCGAGCCAGGTTGGCCAGTATCGAGGTGCAAGTAGACGCCAGGACATCAGCGCATCTTGACGGATGCGCCGATCGCGTCAATGTGCAGCGTCAATCTGCGGCGTCGCGCCGCGCGGCTGGCGCAGGCGGTCTGGGAGTGTCACGCCGACTGTCCGGCCAGCGTTGCTCGCAACAAACCGCCAGAGCTGCGCGAAACGCGTCTGGGCTTGTGGGAGTTTCTGCGCCGGATTGCGCAGTTGCGTTCGGTTGCCTCAGCTGCGCCGCGCACGCGCGGCCATCGGCGTCGGCCCGCAAATCGCCGCGCGATGCATCGCCTGCGCCGAATGCGTCGAGCCATTCTTTGCCAACGCCCGCCATGCGGGCATAGCGAGCGCCGCACTGCTGGTCGATCAGGCCCGAAGCGATGCAGTGCGCTTGCTTGTCGTACATGCCCGCAAAGTCGACCGGCGCCATTGCGTGGCGTGCGCACGCGGTCGGGCTCAGGCTCGCGCACCCCGACAGCGTGGCCAATGGTATGGCGAGCGCCAGAACCCAGCTCGACACTCGATGCCCTGCAAATCCCATCGGAAACCAGTACGATTTCATGTTCGGCACACCGCGCGCCCGTAGCTCAGTTGGATAGAGTAGCTGGCTTCGAACCAGTTGGTCGGGAGTTCGAATCTCTCCGGGCGCGCCAATCTCCAAAGGTCCGTTCCGCAGACATGGGTAACGCATTTGCACCGAAGGGATTGGGCGCACATTCGACGCGCCCGGTCTGGTGATCGACGAAGCTTAGGTCGCAGTGCATGAAGCTGATGAGCCAGATGTTCTCGGCGACTTCTCCAATGCCGACGTCCTGTCCGGCGAAGGCGCCGCTGAGATTGATTTTCCGTTTGCAGAAGCAGAGTCGCCCACGTTGAGTGACGGTGACGGTGCGATCGTGCAAGGGATAGTCGAGTTCGGGCAAGCCGTCATAGGGGCGTGGCGAAGGTCGATACCACTCAGCCGGTTAGCACATGTTGATCGCATGTTGCGGGCGAACGGTGTGCGGTTGTCACTGCGGATGGCGCGCGGCAGGCCACAGTCCCGGAAGGCACGTTCAAACACGGCAATAGCGTCGGCGGCTTTGGTCGTTGCGAGCGCATCGCACGCTAACAGATCGCGGCTGGCGAAGTCGGTCACGATCAGCGACTCGATCTGAAACGGCAAGCGATTCGCCTGCCGGTAGCGACGCCGGGACCGATCAGTGAGCCCTTGCAGGCTGCAATCCTGTTAGCAAGCAATGAAACGGAAGCATCATCGGCGCCCATCAATTCCCCGTGGGCTATCGCTGCCGCTGGTCAGAATCAGCTTTTTCCGGAAGAAGCGCCGGATCGCTTCCGGGCCGGTACGTGAACGGCCCATGCCGGACAATCCGAACGGTTCCGATTCGAATTCGTAGACCATGCTGCTCAGGCTCGCCTCATTGATGCTGACGACCCCAGCATTCAGGCGGTGGGCGATCGCCAATGCTTCAGCTTCCGATCCTGCAAACACATTGGCACTGAGGCCGTAGTGGCTGTCGTTGGCAAGGGCTATGGCCTCTTCAACGGTGTCGAAAGGCATGATGGGCATGATGGGACCGAAGGTTTCCTCACGCATGATCTTCATGGCATGCGTGACGTTCGTCATTACCGTCGCCGGATACCAGATTCCGCCATCCTCGACGACCTTGCCTCCGCATCGAATGATCGCTCCCTTTTGGACGGCATCGGCAACATGGTCGACAATTGTGTCGGCCTGTGCGCCAAATATCAGCGGGCCCAGCTGGCCACGAGTGATATCAGCGCGGTTCAGCCCGACGTGCGTCGCCTTGGTGACAATCATCTCGACAAATTTGTCATGAATTGAACGTGCAACGTAAATCCGTTCCACGGATTGGCACGCTTGGCCGGTCGCCGCGACGGACGCGCGCAGGAGGATGGTTGACGCGTAATCAATATCGGCAGACGCGAGGACAATTGCCGGGTCCTTGCCACCCATTTCGAGAAATGCCGGAATGAATCTGCCAGCCGCCTGCTCAGCGACGAGCCGACCAGTGCGCACGCTGCCGGTAAAGCATACGGCGTCAACTGCATCCACCACTGCGCTGCCAATATCCCCAGCACCACGGACCACAGCCGCTACTCTTCTGAGCTCCGGGACGTCGGTGAAGCACGCGGTCAATACGTCGGAATGCCGGGGAGTCACCTCACTGGGCTTAAAGAGGACAGCACAGCCTGCCAAAAATGCCGGAATCGAATCGATCATGGCGAGCAGCAGCGGGAAATTCCACGGCGAAACGACACCCACAAGGGGGAAGGGGACAAGCTGCGCTCTCGCCACAACGCCTGGAAAGAAGCTGGCCTGCGGTGGCCCGTCTGCCAGCAGCGTCTTCGCAAATCCAATGTTGAGCCGGATCATCGGTGCGAGCGCATCGACCTCGAGCATTGATTGGCTGAGACGCCCGGTATCGGCTACGAGCACACTGATCAATTCGTCGCGTCGTGATTGGATGGCATCTGCGAAGCGGCACATTGCATCCGCCCTGGCAACAAGGCCCAGTGCTTGCCATTCAGGTTGATTGCGCCGCAGATCATTGGCCGTCGCGGCGACAACCGCACTTGTCGCCGGGGAGAAGCGATAGTCGCATTTACCGGTTCTGGGATTGCGGGCCTTCATCTCAGGCACGGGATTGGACATCTTTGTCAACTCCTCGGAAGGACTCTCAACGCAGTGCCGGAATGACTCGCTCACCGATCAGTCTTATTGGGTCTTCAGCGTGCTGGCGCAACTCCAGTACCACGGCAGAGACACCCGCTAACTTCAATTCAGCCAGATGCGCGATCCTGTTGTCCAATATCGCTGATATAGCCGGTGAGGATGAGATTGTCTACCAATGCATCCAGCACCTGTTCCGGTATTCTGGTAATTGTGTGTGCACCCAGCACCGATGCGGCGTGTGGATCTTCGCTGTCGGCCGCGTGACCGAGATAGGTGCGCGCCTTTTTTCGGGCTGAATCGAGGGTAATAACATCTTCTCGCCCTCGAGCAAACGGGCTACAAAACGCAATCGTTCGTCCATGTTGCAACACTCCTGCCACGGCATTTGCGTCTCCTGCAAATGCTGGAAAGTGTCACCTGTGTGCCAGGAATAGTGTGTAACCCATCTGTCGGTAAGCACAAAAGGTCTACAGCGTCGCCGAGCAGCGTAAGCTGACAGCAAACCTAGACCAAACTACGCGGGCCGGCCGTTTTCGATAGTTGCAATTTCAAAGGAGCACTTTGCATGGCGAACCACATCTTCGTTCGGACTATAGCGGCCGTCGTGATCGGCATGGTCACGTGCCACTCCGAATCGATCGTGGCCGATGAACTTGGCCGTGGTGTTTCTGTCGACGACTGGAAGGGTTTTGGCGCCCTCAAAGGCGGCAAGGGCTATATCGCCGCGCCTATGGGTCAATTGCACTACCGGGATATCGGGCCGCGCGACGACCAGCACCCACTCATCCTGCTGCACCAGTCACCGATGTCGATGATTGAATGGGCGGGCGTACAGAACGCGCTCGCGCAGATGGGCATTCGCTGCATCACCGTCGACACCCCCGGGTACGGTCTGTCGGATCCACCCAGCAAGCAGCCGTCAATCAAGGACTATGCCGATAACCTGCTGGCGCTGCTAGACGCTTTGCGGTTGAGCAAAGTGGTGATCGGTGGCCACCACACGGGCGCCCATATCGCGGCGTCCTTTACCGCCAACCACGGCGATCGTGTCCTGGCGCTGGTAATGCACGGTGCTGCAGCGATGACGCGCGAGGAAGCGAGCGTCTATTTGGCCAATCCAAACAGAAAGCCCCGCACGCCTTTGCTGGACGGTTCCCATTTGACGCAGTCCTTTCATCGGATCAACAAGACGAATCGGCAAGCTATCCTCGACGCGCAAACTTGGTTTGCGATCACGAGTTACATGCAAGGCCCTGATATCGGTCACTGGGCGGCCTACCACTACGACATGATGCTGGATATCCCGAAGATCAAGGTTCCAGTGCTCCTGCTATCGGACACAGGCGAACCGGTCAACAAAATGGACAAGCGGTTGGCAGCTGCGCGTCCCGACTTCAAGTATGTCGAGTTCTCGGACGGCGATGTATTCGAACTGGTGGCTGATCCGGTTCGTTGGGCTAACCTGTATTCGACATGGCGAGGCCAAGTCCTCAAGAACTAGACCAATGTCGCGGGTCGAGAAATGGCGGGCGGCACGATCAACGGCCGTCACGCCTGATGTCCTATGCGACAATAAGAACAACAGGCCATTGCGGGTCGATTTGGCGGCTGGTCGCGGCTACCTGTAGAACGCAGTATATCTACTGCGCCCCAATCCGCCAGGCACGCCCTACAATCGGCAAACGGTCCGCATCCGGAGACGCTTAGATGAATTTTTCGTTCTTACTGTGGGGGATGGTGCAGGCACTGCGCGTCACAAAGGCGCAGTACCCCGAATTCGCGGCGCGTCTCAAGGAGCGCAACCTCACGGCGCAGTTCCGCGTCAAGGACCAGCCCGAAGGGCGATGGATCAAACTCGAAAACGGCGACATTAGTTCGAGCAAGGGCATTCACGACCAGCCGGACATCATCATCGGCTTCAAGAACAAGGCGATCGCTGAAGAATTTCTGACGCCGCCATTCGATCAGTTGATGCGCATCGACGCAGCCAAGAATTTCAAGGTCACGCTGGAAGGCAAGGACGAGCTCGCGGTCTGGTTCATGGCCACGCTCACTCGGATGCAGACGATCCGTTGGAAGAGCGGCACGCAGATGCCCGACGGCACCGTGCGCTATACCAACGGCACGAATGGCGGGCCGATATTCGTCTACGTCAAAGACGACAAGATCGTGCGCATCACGCCGATCGAATTCGATGCCGAAGATGCACCGTCGTGGTCGATCGAGGCGCGCGGCAAGACGCTGACGCCGCCGCGACGCAGCTCGCTGGCGCCACACGGCATGGTGCAGAAGTCGATGGTGTATTCCGATCAGCGCGTGCTCTATCCGATGAAGCGCGTCGACTTCGACCCCGACGGCAACCGCAACATTCAAAATCGCGGCAAGTCTGAGTTTGTGCGCATCAGCTGGGACGAGGCGCTGGATATCGTCGTCAAGGAGATCAAGCGCGCCAAGGCGAAGGGCCCCGGTGCGGTGTTGGTGGCTAACGGCTCACACCATCAGTGGGGCAATCTCGGCCATTATCTGAGCGCGTTCAATCGATTCTGGAATCTGATTGGTGTTAGTAAGCTGCACCACAATCCCGATAGCTGGGAAGGCTGGTTCTGGGGTGCCATGCACCACTGGGGCAACAGCATGCGGCTCGGGACGGCCGAGTTCTATGGCACGGTCGAGGATTGCCTGAAAGAAGCCGAGATGATCGTGTTCTGGTCGAGCGATCCGGACGCGACTTACGGTTTCGACGGCACGGTGCGCCGCAACTGGGCCAAAGAGCTCGGTATCAAGATGGTGCATATCGACCCGTATCTCAATCACACGGCCGCACATCTGGGCGGCAAGTGGATCGCGCCAAAGCCCGGTACCGATGCGGCGCTGGCTCAGGCGCTCTGTTTCGTGTGGATCACGGAGGGACTCTACGACAAAGACTTCGTGGAGAAACGCACCGAGGGCTTTGAAGAATGGCGCGATTACGTTTTGGGCAAATCGGATGGGACGCCCAAGACGCCGGAGTGGCAGGAAAGTGAAACCGGCGTACCGGCGCGCGAGGTGCGGGCGCTGGCGCGAGAGTGGGGCCGCAAGAAGACCTATCTCGGACCCGGCGCCTGGGGCGGCGGAATCGGCGGCGCGGGCCGCGGACCAATGGGCATCCAATGGGCGCGCATGATGACGATTCTGGGCGCGATGCAGGGCATGGGGCGGCCAGGCGTGAACTTCGGCAACTTGCAGTTCGGCGCGCCGCTCGATTTCAACTTTTATTTTCCGGGCTATGCCGAAGGCAGCATGTCGGGCGATCTGCAGTACAGTGCCAATGCGGCTAACAACTACCAGCGTATGCCGCATATCGTGACGATGAGTTCGGTGCGACAGAGTATTCCTCGCATCTACCTGCCCGAGGCGATCATGGAGGGCAAGGCGTTCGGCTACCTGACTGACGTTGCGTCGGTGCACGGCCAGTTCCAGCGCATCGGCTACCCGGCGCCGGGCTGCGCCAGGATCGAGATGATGTACAAGTATGGCAGTGCGTCGTTCGGCACGATGGTCGAATCGAATCGCTGGGTGAAGATGTATCAGCACGAGAATCTGCCGTTCGTGGTGAACCAGTCGGTCTGGAATGAAGGCGAGACGCGCTACTCCGATGTCATTCTCCCGGCCTGTACCGTGTTCGAGCGCTGGGATATCAGCGAGTGGTACAACGTGGGCGCAGGCTACGTGCACCATATGTACTCGATGAACAACCACCGCGTCATCTCGATGCAACACAAGGTCATCGAACCGATGGGCGAATCGAAGTCGGACTACGACATCTTCCTGGCGATTACGGAACGCCTCGGGATGGGTGCGATGTATTCCGAAGGCGGCAACACCGAGCTCGACTGGTGCAAGCGTGTGTTCGATTCGTCTGATCTGCCGCAGCACATTACGTGGAAGAAGTTCCTCGAAAAGGGCTATTTCGTTGTACCGCCCGAGCCGCAGGCTACGCGCGCTCCGACCGCGTATCGGTGGTTCTATGAGGGTCGGCCCAAGGACGTGCCAGAGCCGTATCCGTTACCCTCGGATTATGGCGGTCAATACGGCGAAGGTTTGCAAACGCCGTCCGGCAAGTTCGAATTCGTGGCAAACACCCTGAAGCGGATCGACGACCCCGGTCGTCCGCCACTCAACAAGTACATGGCGAGCTACGAGGATCCGCGCAAGGACAAAGAACTGGCGGACTATCCCTTGCAGCTGCTGACGCCGCATTCGCGTTACCCCTTTCACGTGATGGGCGATGACACTGATAGCGCGCTCCAGGACATCAAGGATCATCGTGTGCTGGTCGATGGCCACTATTATCTCGTTGCGCGGATCAATCGTGAGGACGCTGAAGCCCGGAACATCCGCAGTGACGATCTCATTCGGCTCTGGAACAATCGCGGCTCGGTCGTGTGCGCGGCGTATGTCACCGAGCGACTTCGACCGGGGGTCGTTAGTGCATCCACTGCCTCGGCACAATACCGGCCGGTTGGCGAACCTGGCAACTCCACCGATCTCGGCGGCTGTGTCAACATGCTGAATCCGAGCAAGGGCATTACCGAGCAGACGCATAGTATTAAACCCAATACGACACTGATCCAGATTGAAAAGTGGACTGGCGTCGATACCTGGCAACGCGCAAAGGCAGTGTGATGGCCGCAAAATGGAATCTGATCGTCGACATCGCTCGCTGCGACAACTGTCGGAACTGCTTTCTAGCTACCAAGGACGAGCACATCGGTAACGAGTTTCCCGGCTATGCGGCGCCACAACCCGCTCACGGGCACAACTGGGTCGACATCGTCAGGAAGGAACGCGGCACCTATCCTGTGGTCGAGGCGCACTTCATGCCGACGATGTGCAATCACTGCGACGATGCGCCGTGCATGAAGGCCGCCAAGGACGGGGCGATTCGCAAGCGCGAGGATGGCATCGTGATCATCGATCCGGAGAAGGCGAAAGGTCAGCGGCAGATCGTCGACGCCTGTCCTTATGGCGCAATTTACTGGAATGAAGAGCGACAGTTGCCACAAGCGTGGATTTTCGACGCGCATCTGCTCGACAACGGGTGGACCAAACCGCGTATGGAGCAGAGTTGCCCGACCGTCGCGTTCCGTTCCCTGAAGGTCGAAGATGCCGAGATGCAGCGGATCAAAGCGGACGAAGGTCTGGAAGTGTTGCAACCCGAGTTAGGCTCGAAGCCGCGGGTTTACTACAAGAACCTGCACCTGATGACCAAGTGCTTCGTGTCCGGTGCAGTGGTGATGATCGTGCAAGGTGTCGAGGAGTGCGCCGAGAATGCCGAGGTTTCTCTGCAGCACAATGGTGCCGAGATCGCGCGAGTGACCACCGACATGTTCGGCGAGTTCAAGATCGACAAGCTGGTGCCCAACAGCGGTCGCTATCGGTTGGTCATCAAGAAAGGATCGACGCACACTGGCGCGGCGGATTTCGAACTCGCTGAAGAGAGCCTCTATCTCGGCAAGATCAATCTGGCTTGATCTCGGTTCTATCGCCTGAGACCGGCGCGCCCGTGCACGCCGTCGATGACGATCTCCTCAGGCCGCTATTCCTTGGGCCTTGAGATAGTCGTCGTAGTTGCCGCGGTAATCGACGAGTTTGCCGCCAGGCTGCAGCTCGAGGATGCGAGTTGCGAGGCCGCCCACCAGTTCGCGGTCATGGGACACGAAGAACAGGGTCCCCGGGTACTTTTCCAGTGCGATCTGCAACGACTCGATCGTCTCCATGTCCATATGGTTGGTAGGCTCGTCCAGCAGCAGGACGTTCGGGCGCGTGAGTGTCAGCTTGCCGTAGATCATGCGGCCTTTTTCACCACCCGATAGCACGGTCACCGATTTTTTTGTCTCATCGCCCGAGAACAACATCCGTCCGAGCGTTGCGCGTACGATCTGATCGTTGCTCGGGACCTGCCATTCGCTCATCCAATCGAACAGGCTGACCTTTTGCGCAAACTCTGCCTGCGGGTCCTGCGGCATGTAGCCGAGTGACGCGTTCTCGACCCATTTGATCGAGCCCTTGCTCGGCTGTAATTCGCCGGCCAAACAGCGTAGCAGGGTGGTCTTGCCGATCCCGTT
>JAGRJB010000322.1 GCA_020442965.1 Pseudomonadales bacterium | reverse complement strand
CACTTGGCCAGCGCGCGCGGATAGGCCGCAGCCAACGCGTCGTCCTCGGCCGTCAACACTAACAACGGTTGCGTTACATTCTTCAGGCGCTCGAGCGCATCGTACTGCGGCGACCGTGCCGGTGCGGGATCCGGATCGACGAACGCCTTGATTGGCTCGTAACCCATCTCGAGGTAGTCGCGCATCAAGTCATAGATAGCGGGCATGGTGTCGGCGGTCACCGCAAAATCGGCACGCCATTCTTTCAGGATGGCGCAGGTCATATCGAAGGGGAAGCTGCGGTGGCCGCCATCCTCGCGCAAGCGCGGCGACAGTCCGGTGAACCCGGACATCAACGTCTTAGTTTCCTCCGGAGTGAGCGCCAAGACACCGTCGAGCACGCCGGCGAGTACTCGATTCGGTTCAGCTAACAGCATTTCGATCGCGACCGATGAGGACGCATGCCCACCCACGACTGTCATTGGACCGGTGTTCAATGACTGAGCGGCTTCCAGCACTTCGCGCGCGACGCGCTCTGGCGTCCAACCGCGCGCTTTCTTGTGTGAACGGCCATAACCCGGCAGATCGAATGCCAGCCCGCGAAAACCGGCGCGCGCGAGCAGCGGCAGCACGTGCTCGTACATTCGGCCGCTCGCCGGCGCCCAGTGCAGCAGCACGACGTCTGGCCCGGCCCCACAAGACCGGTAGTGCAGTTGGCCGACCTGCGTGTCGGCATAACCACAGCGGACGGGAAGCAACTCGCGGTCGTTAGCGAGGCCTGGGCGGGAATTTGGTTCGCGGCTCATCGCGTCATTATGTCACAGCTCGCGCAGCCAGCGCGGAGCTTGCGCCGTTGCCGGCGCACCTCAGCCGCGGCCCGCCGCCTCCGCTTCGGGGCGCAAGTGCGGGAACAACAGCACATCGCGAATCGAGGTAGCGCCCGTGAAGAACATCACCAGACGATCGATGCCGATGCCGAGGCCAGCGGTGGGCGGCATGCCGTATTCGAGCGCCCGAATGTAGTCTGCATCGTAGAACATGGCCTCATCATCGCCCGCCTCCTTGCGAGCGAGCTGCGCGCGAAAACGAGCCGCCTGATCCTCTGGGTCGTTGAGCTCCGAAAAGCCGTTGGCGAGTTCGCGACCCGCGACGAAAAACTCGAACCGGTCGGTGAGAAAAGGGTCGGCATCGGTCGCGCGTGACAGCGGACTCACCTCCGCCGGATAAGCGTAGACGAAAGTGGGGTCCATGAAGGTGTGCTCGGCGGTTTTCTCGAAGATCTCGATTTGCAATTTGCCCGCGCCGTCGCCAGGCTTGTAGGGAATGTGCAGCTGGTCGCAGACGCTTCGCAGATACGGCAGGTCGCGCAGGCGACTGCGATCAAACCCAGCATTGTTAGCGACGATCGC
>JAGRJB010000321.1 GCA_020442965.1 Pseudomonadales bacterium | reverse complement strand
GCATGATCTACGTGCCGGCCGCGTTTGCGGCAGACGCGATCCTCGAAGCCGCTGACGCCGGCATTGAGCTGGTGGTCTGCATTACCGAGGGCATTCCCGTCAACGACATGGTGCGTGTCAAGGCGACGCTCGCCGGCACCGGCACGCGGCTGATCGGGCCGAACTGCCCCGGCATCATCACACCGGGAGAATGCAAGATCGGCATCATGCCCGGCTTTATCCATAAGAAGGGGCGTGTCGGTATCGTATCGCGCTCGGGAACCCTCACGTATGAGGCGGTGTTCCAGACGACTAACAAGGGGCTCGGCCAGAGCACGTGCGTTGGCATCGGCGGTGATCCGGTGCGTGGTTTGAATTTTATCGACGTACTGGAGCTGTTCGAGCGGGATCCGCAGACCGAAGGCATTATCATGGTGGGCGAGATCGGCGGTACCGACGAGGAAGTCGGCGCGGAGTTCATTCGTCGCTTCGTGACGAAGCCGGTCGTCGCATACATCGCGGGGGTCACGGCGCCGCCGGGCAAGCGCATGGGCCATGCGGGCGCGGTCATCGCCGGCGGCAAGGGCACGGCCGCGGACAAGTATCGCGCGCTCGACCGAGCGGGCGTGCGCACCGTCAAGTCGCCGGCGGATCTCGGCAAGGCGATGGCCGAGGAGCTGGCGAGAGCCAATAAGCCGGCCCACAAGGGCCAGCAAGCCCAGAAGGCCAAGCACGCCAAGAAGGCCACGAAGGCCAGCCAGCGGGCCAAAAAGGCTGTCGAGGCCAAGGGCCGATCCGCCAGTAAGGCAACAAGCGCGAGCGCTGTGCGCGGCAAGTCCGCTGCGCGCGCGCCGGTAAAGCGTGGCAAGAGCAAACGACGCAGGTGAGTGCCACGCCCCGTCTGAAGCTTGCGCTCGCGCAGCTCAATCTGTTGGTCGGGGACATCGGTGGCAATGCCACCCAGGTTCTCGAGAGCGTGGCGCGCAGCCGGGACGAACTCGGCGCTGACCTGCTCGTCTGCCCTGAACTGACGTTATCGGGGTATCCGCCGGAAGACCTGTTGTTCCACCGCGGCTTCGAGCGCCAGATACGTGCGGCGCTCGAGCGTGTGCGTACAGGTGCCGTGGGCTGCGCCGCGCTAGTGGGCTATCCCGAGTATTCGGGCGCGCAGATTTTCAATAGTGCCTCGGTTTTCGCGGACGGCAAGATCGTTGCGACGCATCGAAAAGCGAGCCTGCCTAACTACAGAGTCTTCGACGAGAAGCGCTACTTCAAGCGCGGCAACCACGCGACCGTCGTGGAGTTGCGCGGCTTCCGGGTGGGGATTCTGATCTGCGAGGAGGTGTGGGATGCCGATCCGGGGCAGCTCGCGATCGACGCGGGCGCCGAGATGTTGATCATCATGAACGCCTCACCATACGAGTGGCACAAGCAGGCTAACCGCGAGGACATTGCGCGTCGCCGTGCTCTCGACGTGGGCGTGCCGCTCGCTTACTGCAATCTGTTAGGCGGACAGGACGAACTCGTGTTCGACGGTGGCTCGTTCGTCATGAATGCGGCGGGCGAGGTGGTCATGCGTGCGCCTGCCTTCGAGGCGGGCATTTTTCCGGTCGAATTCGAGCGTACCGCCAGCGGCGTTGTGCCGCTTCCTGGCGTCGTGAACGCGGCGCTCGACGAAGTCGAAAGCGCTTACCGAGCAATCGTGCTCGGCGTGCGCGATTACGTCGACAAGCATGGTTTTCCGGGCGTAGTGATCGGTTTGTCGGGCGGTATCGATTCGGCGCTGACCCTGGCGATTGCGGTCGATGCCTTGGGTGCCGATCGGGTGCACGTGGCAATGATGCCGTCGCGTTACACGTCGGACATCAGCGTGGCAGATGCCGAAGAACAGGCTCGAGTGCTCGGTGTGCAGTATAGCGTGCTGCCGATCGAGCAGATGTTCCAGGCAACACTCGACACGCTGCGCGAAGAATTTGCCGGCCGACCGGCGGATGCCACAGAAGAGAACATTCAGGCGCGTTGTCGCATGCTGATCTTGATGGGTATTTCGAACAAGACGGGCAAGATGTTACTAACGACTGGCAACAAGAGCGAGATGTCAGTTGGTTATGCCACGTTGTACGGTGATATGGCAGGCGGTTTTGCGCCGATCAAGGACTGCAGCAAGACGCTGGTGTATCGCATGAGCGAGTATCGCAACTCCGTGAGTCGCGTGATTCCGCAGCGGGTGATCGACCGTCCGCCTTCAGCGGAACTGCGCCCGGATCAACGTGACAGCGACTCATTGCCACCTTACGAAGTGCTCGATGCCATTCTTGCGGCCTTCATAGAGGACGACTTGTCGGTTGACGAGATCTGCGAGCGCGGCTTCGAGCGTGCCACGGTCGGCCGTGTGCTCGACATGGTGAAGCGCAATGAATACAAGCGTCGACAGACGCCACCCGGTGTGCGCGTCAGCCGCCGGGCATTTGGGCGCGACTGGCGCTATCCGATCACCAACGGATATCGGCGTTAGGATCAGCCGCTGGCGTCAACTCCAGGGCTTCCACCAGCGTTTTCGCCGCGGTCCCTCGTCTGCGCCTGCTGCGCCGCTGCCCGGCGCGGCGGAGTAGTTATCCTGATAGACCGTACGGGCCTGCTGCGCCAGTTCGCCCAGCCCCAGCTTGTCATACGCTACGATCATGATCTCGAGCGCTTCGCGCACGGCCGGCGCACCGTCATATTGCTCGATCGTCTGCTTGGCACGCTGTGCCGCCGCGATATAGGCCTGACGTTTCATATAATAGCGTGCGACCGAGAGCTCGTAACTTGCCAAACGGTTGCGCAGGTAAACCATGCGACGTCGAGCATCGTGCGCGTACTCGCTCTTGGGAAACTGCTCGACGACCGTCCGAAATGCCGCAAACGATTTGCGGGCACTGGTCGGTGGCCGCTCGGACAGATCGACATTGAACAGGCGCTCGAGCGAGTTGGGCGTGCGCGCGAAGTCGACGAGGCCCTTGACGTACCAGGCATAGTCGATGCGCGGGTGCGTGGGGTTCTCGCGGATGAATTGATCGGCCGCGTCGATCGCCGACTCCGACTCTCGTGCCTTGTAATAGGCGTAGATCAGATCGAGACGGGCCTGCCGCGATGCGGCAGCGAAGGGAAACCGGGCCGTGAGCGCTTCATACACCCGAATGGCGGCATCGTAGTCCTGATTGTCGAGGCTCTTGCGGGCCCGATTGTAGAGAACCTGCGGATCGGCGATACGATCGAGCTTGTTCTCGGGCTTGGTGCGACAGCCGGTCGCACTCCCTGCGGCGATCGCAAGTAGCAGAACGAGGGCGAAACGCGCGGGCATGATCTTGGATAGCAAATGAGCCTCGGTTGGCGACGATTTCGATTGGAAATGCTCGGACAGGCTGTAAGTATATCGGCCCCCGAGCGCATCCGACCAATCCGTTGACCGAGAAGTTCCAGATCCACCGGTTCGAGCTGCCGCCCGAACTTGCCGGCAGACGCCTAGATCAGGCGTTGGCGCAGCAATTGCCCCAGTATTCGCGCTCGCGGCTGCAGGCCTGGATCGCGGCGGGTGCGGTGCTGGTCGATGGCAAGACGCCGCGTTCGCGTGATCTCGTGTTCGGCGGCGAGGCGGTGATGGTCGAGGCACGCCTCGAAGTGGACACGACGGTCCTGCCGCAGACGATGCCGCTGAATGTCGTTTACGAGGACCGCGCGATTCTCATCATCGATAAACCAGCCGGCCGCGTGGTGCACCCCGGCGCTGGCAATCGCGATGCGACCTTGCAGAATGCGTTGTTAGCCTACGACACGCAGCTCGCGAAATTGCCCCGAGCAGGGCTCGTACATCGTATCGACAAAGACACCAGCGGCCTGTTGGTCGTTGCGCGCACGCTCGAGGCGCATACCGCGTTGGTAGCGCGAATGGCGGAGCATGCGGTCGAACGCGAGTACCTGGCTGTTTGTGTCGGTCGCATGACCGCGGGCGGAACGGTCGATGCGCCGATCGGGCGCCACCGTACGCAACGCACCAAGATGACTGTGCGCAGCGATGGTCGTGCGGCGGTGACTCACTACCGTGTGCAGGAACGCTATCGCGGTCACACCTACCTACGTGTCCGGCTCGAAACCGGTCGTACCCACCAGATCCGCGTGCATCTCGCACATGCCGGCTATCCACTCGTTGGTGACCCATTGTACGGCGGGCGGCCCAAGCTGCCACCCAAGGCGACGCCGGTGTTGTTAGAGACACTGGCTGGCTTCAAACGACAGGCGCTGCACGCTGCCCGGTTGCGGCTCGATCATCCTGAAAGCGGCGCGGCGCTCGAGTTCGAGAGTCCGTTGCCCGCGGATTTCGAGCGCTTGCTCAACGCGCTGCGCGGTGACGTCGCTGCCAACCCGCAATGAGTAGCCGGCTGGAGATGCGGTGGGTACCGCCACCGGGTGTGCGGGCGGTGTTTACCGTAAGAACGGCGGGTGTTAGCGGGGCACCCTTCGACAGCCTCAACGTCGCGACGCACGTCGGTGATGATCCAGCCGCAGTTGCGCGCAATCGCAGCCGGTTGCGCGCTGTCGCCGCACTGCCGGCGGAGCCCGTGTGGCTCGAGCAGGTACATGGTACCCGTGTCGTCGACCTCGATGGAATCCGGGCGAGTGCTGGCGTGCCCCCGATCGGCGACGCGTCTGTGGCGAGCATGAGTCACCGAGTGTGTGCGATCCAAGTGGCAGACTGCTTGCCCGTGCTGTTCGCGCGTCGCGACGGCTCACGGGTTGGCGCCGCGCACGCGGGTTGGCGTGGTCTTGCGGCGGGCGTGCTGGAGGCGACCGTCGACGCGCTCGGCAATGCGGCTGAGCTGGTCGCCTGGATTGGCCCGGCGATCAGTCAAGCGCGATTCGAAGTTGGCGCTGAGGTGCGTGCCGCGTTCGTCAGTGATGCGCCTGCAGCGCAGGAGGCCTTCGTTCGCAATGCGCGCGGCCGCTGGCAATGTGATCTCGCCGCGCTGGCGCGCCAGCGCCTCAGCACGATCGGGCTCGACGACGTGCACGGTGGCGCGTGGTGCACCTTCGATGATCGCGAGCAATTCTTTTCCTATCGACGTGACGGTCGCTGCGGGCGCATGGCGGCGCTGATCTGGCGCGCCTGACGGACGTGTTAGTATGAGCGTCATTCCCCTCTACGAGCGCGCCTGAGTGACTGTTCTCGCCTGGATCGTGATAGCGACATTGATCTCTGGCGTTGCCTCGGTGATTGCCGCCAGCGCATTGTTGCTGCTACCGACTGCCATGCGAACGAAGTTGCAGCCGCACCTCGTAAGTTTCGCCACCGGCGCGCTGCTGGGGGCAGCGCTGCTGGCGTTGATCCCGCATGCCGTGCTGGGAGCCGGGTTCATGCGCGTACACCAGATCGGCCTGGCGCTGGTGGGGGGCGTCGGCCTGTTTTTCGTGCTCGAGAAGTTTCTGCTTTGGCGGCACTGTCACGACGAGCACTGCGATGAGCACGGCGAACTCACCCAGCATGCGCACGATCGGAATCGCGACCAGGTGGCGGGGCCGCTCGTGCTGGTCGGTGACGCCTTGCACAACACGCTGGACGGTGTATTGGTCGCGGCGGCGTTTCTCACGGACGTCGATCTCGGCATCGTGACCGCGCTCGCGATCATGGCGCACGAAATCCCGCAGGAGGTCGGCAATTTCGCGGTTTTGCTGCATGCCGGGATGAGTCGTGGCCGCGCGTTGTTCTGGAACCTGGTCACCAGCCTTACCGCGGTGCTGGGCGGCCTGTTGGGCTATTTCGCACTGCGAACCGCGATGTTCCTGCTGCCGTATGCGCTCGCCATCGCTGCGGCGAGCATGCTCTACATCGCGGTCGCCGATCTCATTCCGGGGCTGCATCGGCGCGTCGATCCGCGCTCGTCCGTGGCGCAAATCGTGTTGATCACGATCGGGATCGCGGTCGTGGCGCTCGCGGAGCGGCACGCGCACTAGGACGACGCGGATCGGCCTTGAAAGGGCGTACCCCGGCCCCCATCTCGCGGGTACTCCACAAATTTCATTGGTGCGTACGATGCGTATGGACAAACTAACCAGCCGGTTCCAGGCGGCGCTCGCTGACGCGCAATCGCTGGCTGTCGGACGGGATCACCAGGTCATGGAACCGGTGCACGTACTGGCGGCGCTCCTGGATCAGGCGGACGGCGGCACGCGGCCTTTACTGGCCAAGGCGGGCGCCAACATCAGCAAACTCCGTCAGGACGTAGACGCGGCGCTTGCAAAACTGCCGCAGGTGCAGGGCAGGCCGGGTGATGTGCATGTCTCGAACGACCTCAGTCGGCTGCTCAACGTCACAGACAAGCTCGCGCAGCAGCGCGGCGACCAGTTCATCTCCAGCGAGCTCTTCATACTCGCGGCCTTCGATGACCGCGCGATACTCGCGAAGTTGCTGAAGGACGCCGGTGTGCAAAAGGCCGCCGTCGAGAAAGCGATCGCCGAAGTACGCGGCGGTGAGCCGGTGAGCGATCCAGGCGCGGAAGAAAAGCGTGGAGCACTGGAGAAGTACACGGTCGATCTAACAGCTCGCGCGGCGGGCGGCAAGCTCGATCCGGTGATCGGTCGTGACGATGAGATCCGCCGCACCATTCAAGTGTTGCAACGGCGTACCAAGAACAATCCGGTCCTGATCGGTGAGCCGGGCGTTGGAAAAACGGCCATTGTCGAGGGCCTCGCGCAGCGCATCATCAATGGCGAGGTACCGGAAGGTCTGAAGGGCAAGCGCATCCTGTCGCTCGACATGGGCGCGCTGA
>JAGRJB010000320.1 GCA_020442965.1 Pseudomonadales bacterium | reverse complement strand
CAGAGCGAACAGCGCCCGTCCCTGCGCCTCGGCTTGCGACAGCGCCGCCGCCGCCGGTGGAACAGCCGCATACCGCACCTGTTCAGCGGCGTCCCCGACAACCGCCAATGGCGACACGATCGAGGCCCCGTGATCGCCACCGATCGCGAGCAACTCGCGAGTCGTTAGGGACACCAGCTGCTGATTGCCGCGCAGGTGCTCCAGATGTTCAACGATGATCCGCAACAACGCGCTTGGCCGCTCCCCGAGCGGCAGCGCGTCAATCTCCGCAAGAGACCACCGCCGCTGCAGGTGATCGCTGCGTGCCACCCGCCGGCCAAACCACCGCATCGAAGGCACCGACAACCGTGCCGTGAGAAACTCGTTGATCACCACCCACACCGCGAAGCCCGCGAGCGCGCAGTAGCCGACGTACGTGAAGATTCGCGCGAGCGCGGTCGGGAAGCTCACGCTACCCGACAACCGCTCGATCCACCCGGTCTCAGCCCTGTCGTCAGACGCGAACAGGCGCCCCAACCAACGCTTGAATCGGTCCCACGGACCCAGCTCGGCACGACTCACATCGCCGAGTGGCTCGAGTGCGGTCGCCAGCGCCGCGACCGCTGGCGCCGAGCGACTCGGCGCAGCCGCTTGCGCGCCGCGCAGCAGCGATTCGAGCGCGGCGAGGCTGTTGGCGGAGAGCGACTCGCTCCGCTCCCGCCAGTTTACGGGTAGTAAGTCACGCCAGGATGCACGGTCGATTGCGTCCGAGAGCTTCGGACAACGCTTGGCGATGCGCGCGTAGCCGATGTCTACGATTGGATCGAGCGTACTGCGGCAGCGACCCAACTCGACCAAAGCGGCCTGATCGGCATTGGTCGCCGGCTGCGCGGGCGCCGCCGCTACCAGTAACCATAGCCCGCAGCAGACAGTGCGTAGCTTCATCTCCGGACCGATGCCCCGTCGGCCTGGCGGCGCCTGAAATCCTGCAACACGATGATCGACAGGGCGGTTGCCAGCGGTGCCGCTACCGCACCCACGAGCACGGCAACGACTGCCTGCAGCGCTCCGATCACGGCGATGTCCGTCAATCCAACGAGTGGCGCGACCACGGCTGAGAGCAGCGCGAGCATAAAGAAGAACACCAGTACAACGGCGAAAGCCACGACCGCGATTGCGAGCAGCCGCCAAAAGCGGCCCCGCACGAGCGCGAAGCTACTGCGCAAAGCGGTCGCAGCGGACGTCCTCTCGCACCAGTAGATCGGCACCGCCAAGGCAAGACGGCCACATAGCCACAGCGACACGACAGCGAGCAGGATCATGACAATTGGCGGCAGCAGGCCCGTCAGTGCAATCAGGACCGGCGCGATCAATAGCGCCGAGACGACTAGTGTGACGCCGATCGCACCCGGTACCCGAACTAAAGTCGTTAGTAGCAGCTCGCGCAAGCGGAGCGTGTCTGCGGCACGCATCGACTGACGCATCAGGATCGCACCCGCCATCCATGCGCCGAAGCCTGCAGCGATCAGGTAAACGAGCCACCAGACCGCACCCTTGTGCAGCAGCGGCTCACTGAGGCTGCCATGCAGCGTATCGTAGAACGTCGGCCATTGCGCGGCGATCACGAGCGCCGCGGACAACGGGAGCGAGCGCAACAGCGAAGCGCGAAACAGCCGGAAGCCGGTATCGAGTACTTCGCCGATCAGCAGCGGTCGTGACAACGGATTGGAGCTCTGCAGCATCAAGTAATGAGTGGCCGGACAGACGCCGTGACTGTAGCAGAGCGCATAATGAAGTGCCGCATGACAGCCAACCACGACAATTCGGGCCAACCGATGCCGAGCCGCGAACAGCTGTTGCTCGCGGGGTGCGCACGACTACGCGGTCAGTCCGCTTGTGGAGCCACCGATGTGGAATTGCTGCTCGCGCACGTGCTGGGGCTGACGCGCGCGCAACTGCGGCTTGACCCGCTTGCGCCAGTCGGGATCGTTGCGCACGATCGATTTCTCGCGCTGCTCGCGCGGCGCCTCGCAGGCGAGCCATTCGCTTACCTCACCGGCCACCGTGAGTTCTGGTCGCTACCCATTGTGGTCACGCCCGATGTGCTGGTGCCGCGGCCCGATACCGAGCTTCTGGTCGAGCGAGCACTCGAACTGTGTGGCATCGACAATGCCGAGATCGTGGATCTCGGTACGGGCTCCGGAGCGATCGCATTGGCACTCGCGAATGAGCGACCGCTGTGGCGCGTGACCGCAGTCGATCGTAGTGCCGCCGCGATCGAGGTCGCGAAACTCAATGCGCGCAAGATTGGAATCGAACAAATCGAATGGCGGGTCGGCAACTGGTTCGAACCTCTGCTTGCGCGCCGCTTCGATCTGATAGTCAGCAATCCCCCATATGTCCGTGACGATGATGTGGCGCTCGCGAGCGATGGCTTGCGATTCGAACCGCAACTCGCCCTGCGAGGCGGTCCGGACGGGCTCGACCCGATGC
Source organism: Pseudomonadales bacterium (assembly GCA_020442965.1). GTDB lineage: Bacteria > Pseudomonadota > Gammaproteobacteria > Steroidobacterales > Steroidobacteraceae > CADEED01. The sequence continues at coordinate 1,261 of JAGRJB010000320.1, read as the reverse complement.
GCATTCTCTGTAAGTTAGCGCCGCAGCATTTGCGGCCCGGCGGAGTGATCGCCCTTGAACACGGCAGTGATCAGAGTAGTCAAGTATGCGAACTACTTGTCGAGAGCGGTTTCATTAACGTACGCTCGCACCCCGATCTCGCAGATTTGCCGCGCGTCACCGAAGCTGTCTGGCCCGGCTGAGCGCTGCCAATTTGCGAGCAGCGTCTGTCATCTGCCTCTAGCCACATGAAGGATTCGTAATCTCATGGTTCGATTTGAAACCTCGCTCGGCACGTTCGTTGTGGAGCTTTTCCCGACTGAAGCACCCGTATCGGCCGCCAATTTCTTGCAGTACGTCGAGGACGGATTTTTCGACGGTACGATTTTTCACCGGGTAATTCCGGGCTTCGTGATTCAGGGCGGCGGCATGCTGCCAGGTCTCAAGCAAAAGGCGACTCGACCGCCTATCAAGAACGAGGCGACCAACGGGCTGAAGAATTTGCGCGGTACACTGTCGATGGCGCGCACCAACGTGGTTGATAGTGCCACGTCGCAGTTTTTCGTCAGCCTGGCCGACAACGACTTCCTGGATCACCAGGATGAACGCAATTACGGGTACGCAGTCTTTGGGCGCGTCACCGAAGGCATGGATGTCGTCGATCAAATTGCGGCCGTCAAAACGGGCACTTCGCGCGGACATGAAAACGTACCGTTGGACGACGTGATCGTGACGAGCGCTAGCAGCATCCCCGCCTGAGTGGCGAAACGCGCGACCAGGCGCGCGACCAAGCGCAATTGGCGCCCAAGTCTGCTGCGCTACGCGGCAATCGTCGCAGGCGGGCTGTTGGTAACAACGGTTCTCCCGGTCTTGGCCTTGCGCTGGCTCGATCCCTGGAGCAGCGCATTCATGCTCGATGCGCGTCTCGACGCGGTGCGTACGGGTGCGTCTGATTACCGAACGCAGTACCACTGGGTGCCGCTCGAGCGCATCTCGCCCAACGCCGCGCTGGCAGTCATTGCGTCTGAGGATCAGCAGTTCCCGTTTCACGCCGGCTTCGATTTCAAGTCAATCCGCGACGCGATTCGCACTAACAACAGCGGTAGGCACGTACGCGGCGCCAGCACTATCTCGCAGCAGGTAGCGAAGAACATGTTCCTGTGGTCCGGTCGCAGCTACCTGCGCAAGGCTCTGGAAGCCTACTTCACGCTGTTAATCGAATGGCTCTGGCCGAAGGAACGCATATTGGAGGTCTATCTCAACATCGCCGAGTTCGGCCGCG
>JAGRJB010000319.1 GCA_020442965.1 Pseudomonadales bacterium | reverse complement strand
GTTCGATCCCTCCCGCCCCAGCCACGTAGTGGGGATTTGGAGAATTTTCTTCTTTTATGCTAAAAGCCCTGCAAATAGCGGGTTTTTGTGAGCCGTGCGTCACTGCAGAGACCGGTGTTCGAATGGCCATATTCCCGAGATCGGTTTGAAGTTTCTATGAACTCATTGAAGAATTCCCGTTTTACAGAGACTCGGTTTGGAGACCGTAGAATAAAACTACTGCGTGGCCCGGTAGCTATCTCCACGTACTCGCGAACATTTCGCTCGGACGCCCTATCAGGCAGTGTGCGCAGTTCTCATTGTTTGGCTAGATCTCTCAAATTGGGTGGTGGCATGCCAAATTTTGCGCAGCTTGTGCTCATGCCTGAGTGTCGGATTCTGGCTGAAATCGTGCCGGCCAAGTCCTGGCCGCCAAGTCCTGGCCGCTTTAGCGTTGACGGAATGGTGCATCTTTTGTCGCCCGGCGGACGTCACATCTACATCGAACGAATAGCAACGAAATGAACGCCAGGATGTACAGCCAAGCATACTTTCGACGCTCCACCATCGCTTTCACTATCGCAATAATATTCGCATTCTTATTGACGCACCCGCTTCAGCTATTGCTGTCGGCGTTTGACGTAAATCTTAGCGGTGCAAGCCTCCTCCTCACGAAAGGTAGCTATCTATTTTATGTCGAGAACCACTTGAACGGTTACGGCACGGAGTTGGATTTCTGGCTTCTCGAAATATTTGCCTGGCTTGCGCTTGCGGTTTGCTGCGGGCGGATTGTCGCTGGACTGTTGTCACCGCAGCTAATCAAGAGCTTTGGCAGCATAGTCGAGGGACTTCGAAAGTCCCATCGTTCATTTAGAGTATTGGTAGCGTCCAACGTTGCCATGGGCCTCGTGGGAATGATAGGCGCGTTGAACGCTAGCTCGGCGTATCACGCTGATCTCTTGCGAGCCTTGATGCTCGCGTATCCACGAGTTTACATCTGCCTAAGCGCAATAATGTTTTGCTGGGCGTCGACATTTTTCGGAGAAGGAATATTGCTTCTCCGCTATCTCGGCGGGGTCATGTTCTCGAGACATTAGGTATTCAGGCCGAAGGATCATTGTATGTCAGAACAGCGCACTGGAAGTCAGTCATCGTTCACTCCTTGGGATGCAAGCTTGCAGGCCGTCTCGAGCTTTTACGATGGCGCGTTTGCATACTTGAAACAAGTGAATCCGGCTGGCGCGCCGGCGGTAAATACGGCTTCCTCAGCGTTCGGATACACGTTTCTCGGCGTGGGTGTGGTGGTCGGTACCGCAACTGACGGTGTGTGGAACGGCGGGGTAAAGAATGTCGTAACAGGATATTCCGCCTTAAGCGTCAATTGGCAAAAATGGAGATTGTCGCCACATTAATTGCGCAGACTGCTGCGGTGGCCTTCGATGATACGCAACAATTGACGCCTTCGTCTTGATGGACCAACTACAGGTCAACTGCGCTATTTTGGTCGATTTGCAACGGGCGATCGCCGCATCATGGCACGTGAATTGAACCCCAGCAAAGTAGGTAAATTCCAACGATAATGTTGACCGGAAATCGAAGGAAGATAGTCTTCTAAGGTTGAGTTACATCGGGTCACCTGCGGTAATCGAGCGTGCAGAAAGTGGTTGGATGGAAACGTTTGTTCATTGGGTATTGATTTTACTGTACTTTGGAATTTTTGCTGCGTTGGTTGTTCTTAACAGTCGAATGCAAAAAAAAAACGCGCACATCTCAAGATCACTTCCTTTCGCCTTTGCCTCTGGCTCGCCTGTTCATGATGCCCGAATTTTTTCTGTTCGGGATTT
>JAGRJB010000318.1 GCA_020442965.1 Pseudomonadales bacterium | reverse complement strand
GTTGGGTACGAGGAAATCGACGTTGGCGAAGCCAAAGGCGCGCAGGCATCGAACGATCAATGCGGTGCTGGTCGCACCGTCGGCATCGAAATCCCCAACCACGAGAATCTTGCGTTCACGATGCGCGATCAGAATCTCACTTGCCGCCGCAATGCCTTCGAGCGTTCCTACGGGCGTGAGGCGATCGAGACTCAGCACCAAATCGTTAGCGTCGCGAACACCTCGAGTCCAATAGGCCTGCCAAAGCACCGGATTGACGCCAGGTGGGGGTGCCGGCGCAGGTTGGGAACGGTTGCGTCGAGTCACGACGAGCTGCATGCGCGCGATTATGACGGATCGGTACGCAGACGATCGAGCCAATGCGAACGCCGGCGCCAGAATCGCCAATGATCACGACGTCGCAGTGTGTACAGGCGATCGTTGACGAGCACGGTCAGACCATCGATGCGGCCGGCACGCAGCGCAGCGTTCGCCGGCGCGATCCACTGAGCCTCCACTTGTGCCAGCCCGCCCGCAGCACCGTCACTCATCGGCCACAACACGACGATCGCGCTGTCCAGCGCTTCGAGGTTTGCCATCGATATGACCGACAAGCCTGCGCTGACAGCGCAACCACGCGAGTACGCATCGGTCGCCACGAGCGTGGACGCCGTGGCTTTCAGACCCAGCGGCGCGGCGAGTACCGCAGCGGCAGATGAAGCTCGCGGATCCGCAGTACCACCCCATAGCCAGAGCGCCGAAATTTCCAGCGCACCGCGATTGCGCCGGTGCCGGTTGATCGCGTGACTGTGCAGCCACAGTTCGATTTCGCTTGCCAGCGCGCGCAGCAGCGCTGCGTCACGGCCGATCGGTATGTGTGCGCGAATATCGGCGCCCTGGAGGCGCGCTGGATCCGTAGTCGACACGTCGCGGGCGACGAGCCCGTGTAGGAGCAACTCGCGCGCTGACGCGATCGAGAGCTTGAGCTGCGGTCCAAACAACTGCGTGAAATCCGCAACGAGTGCCGTTTGCTCCGCCTCGGTCAGCGTCAGCAAGCCACCGTCACGCACGCGCACATGATCGAGCCGCGGTTCGAGACTGAGCGGTGTCGCCAGCCAAGCGTCAGCACCGTCAGTCGCGTGCGCTCCACACGCGTGCGCCGCAATCGACGCCGGGCTCTGCGGAGCAATGTCCAGCACTCTGCGCAGCCACTCGCGCCAGGCGATGCGATTCGGATGCAGCGTTGCAAAACGCAACAGTTCATCGAACGCAGGCATCGCCACTGACCCGATCGCGTCTGGCTGCCGCTCGGACCGCGCATCGCCACTCGCGCAGTATAGATCTGCCAGCACAAGCACCAGGTGCCGCAAGCGTCACCTCCTGACAACAAACGCGGCGTATCGTATATCCTCTGCACCATGCAGATCACGCTGCAGAAACCTGCCTCGCTCCATGTGATACGTGGCTACGACGCACATCGCGTTCGGCTTCCGGAACGCGAGCTGACCGAGAACTTCGTGCTGAGCGCCGATCAATTGATCGCCGATTGGGAGCCGCGCAGTGTCGCCGAACTCGACGCAACGAAACTGGCGCCGATTCTCGCTCTCGAGCCGGAAGTCGTGCTGCTCGCCACGGGCGCGCGCGCCGTCTTTCCTCGCGCGGCGCTGCGTGCCGAGTTTGGAGCACGCGCTATCGGGCTCGAGGTGATGGAACTCGGCGCGGCCTGTCGCACCTTCAACGTGCTGGTGTCCGAGGGACGGCGCGCGGTGCTCGCCGTTCTATTCGACTGAGAGGAGCACCGAAAGAAGGCACAGGGAGAGAAAGTACTAACGATTCACCAGTCGCCGTTGAGCTGACAGACTCCGTACGACTGCATTTTTTGTTGTTGCGTTCGGCTTCTTCTTGTTTTTTCCGAGACTTCCCCGTTCTCCCCTATGCCTTCATCCGGTACCCCTCCCGCCAACAGCCAGAAAGGCACTGTCTGCGAACGCCGACATCAAAACATGTCAAATAGAGGAACGCAAGCAAGGCATATGATTTTCTTGACGTTTCCTGACCAGCGTGAAGATCGTCTTTTATAGAAATCAAGCGCTTATACGTATCAATTAAAGTGCTCTATTGCTAAGCGTGGCAAGTCACTGTTGAGCGTCTAGCTTGTCCCGCCCAAGAGCGGCACAAACGACACGGGCCCGAGATTCTGCCGATCGATTCGTTGCTCTCGTCGCGTGAAGCGAATCAGCTCCTGCTGACCGTCGGGACCCACCGGAACGATCAAGCGGCCTCCGGGCGCGAGTTGATCGAGCAGCGCGCTCGGCACCGTGAGCGGCGCTGCCGCGACAATGATTCCGTCGTACGGTGCATGTGTGGGCCAGCCGGTCGTGCCATCACCATGACGAAAGCGCACGTTCTTGATGCCTAGCTCCTTGAGCCGCAACTTGGTTCGTTGCAGCAACGGCTTGATACGTTCAATCGTCGCGATCTTGTCTGTAAACAACGCGAGCACAGCAGTCTGATAGCCGCACCCGGTGCCAACTTCCAGCACGTTCCTGAGTGGCGGTCCGTCGAGCAGCGCCTCGGTCATGCGCGCAACAATGTAAGGTTGCGAGATCGTCTGGCCGAAGCCAATTGGCAGCGCCGTATCCTCGTACGCTCGACTCGCGAGCGCTTCGTCCATGAAGATGTGCCGCGGCACGTTGCGGATCCGATCGAGCACCGCGAGATTCTTGATGCCTTGATCGCGTAGTCTCTGAATCAGTCGATCGCGCGTACGCAGCGATGTCATACCGATCCCGGCGAGGCGCCGGTCCGCCTGAATCACTCGTCCGCCCCCAACCAGCCGCGCACGGCACCGAGCGCACTGTGCCGTGTCAAATCGACGGCAAGCGGGGTCACTGAAACATAGCCATTCGCGACGGCATGAAAATCGGTCGACTCGCCCGCGTCCTGGCCTGGGCCGGATGTGCCGATCCAGTACACCGTACGACCGCGCGGATCGGTCGCACGCGTTACCTTTTCGGATCGATGGCGATTCCCAAGCCGCGTCACGCGCACGCCCTTGATCTTATCGAGCGGCAAGTTCGGCACGTTGACGCTCAATATGGGCGTCGGCTCGAGTGGCGAGGCGATCAAGCGTTCGATAATCAGGCGCGCGTAGTACCCCGCGGTTGCATAGTGGCGCTCACGCGTGTCATCGCGCTGCAGGGACACCGCAACCGCGGGCTTACCGAGAAACCGCCCTTCCATCGCTGCCGCAACGGTGCCCGAGTAGAGCGTGTCATCGCCGAGATTCTCACCATCGTTGATACCGGAGATCACGAGATCGTACTCGAGCTCGAACAACCCTGAAATCGCGAGGTGCACGCAATCGGTAGGCGTGCCCAGGACAAAGAAAGTGCCCGGCTCAGCCTTGCCGACTCGCACCGGCACATCGAGTGTCAGTGAATTGCTTGCGCCGCTGCGATTGCGATCGGGCGCAACGACGGTGAGCTCTCCGAGACCGGTGAGCGCATCGCGTAACGCGACAATGCCCTTGGCGCGATAGCCATCGTCGTTTGAAATGAGAATACGCAAGCGAGACCGAAATTTTCGCCGAGTGACTTTGCGCGGCGCCGGCGGGCAATATACTGAAAGTATGCGTCGGGAGGTAGCGTGAAAGGCCCCAGAAAACACATCGAGGGCGTGAATGACGACGATCGGCAGCTGTTTCGCGATGCCGTTCGCGATGTCACTCGCCTCAAGCTCGAACCGCGCATCGTAGCCGCCAAGCCGAAGATGCCACCGCGCGCAAGATTTTCCGCTGCTGACCGCGCCGCGGTGCTCATCGAAAGTCTCGATTCCGACACGGCCGGCGACTGGATCGAAACGGGCGATGAGGTGTCCTTCCGGCGGGCCGGCATCAAGGCAAGCATCGTCGGGAAACTGCGCCGCGGCGAATACCGCGTCGACGCCGAATGCGATTTGCACGGCCTCAATGTCGAGGAATGCAAGCGAGTGCTGCGAGAGTTTCTGGCCGAAGCGCTCGCGCGTGACCTGCACTGTGTGCGGGTGATCCATGGCAAAGGCTTGCGCTCGGGTCCTCGCGGACCGGTATTGAAAGTCGCAGTGAATCTGGTGCTGCGCAAGACCGGCCCGGTAGTGGCCTTCTGCACCGCGCGACCGATCGACGGTGGCACCGGCGCGCTGTACGTGCTGCTCGCCGGCAAGCACTGAATCGCGCAACTAACGGCACGAACGGCTGTCGCTACCGCGCTTGGCAAACAGGTGCTGCAACGTGGCTTGCGCTTCTTCGGACCACCAGACCTGCGCCGCATCGTCGGCAAACTTGGCCGCACGCGCGGCGGCTTCCTGTGGCGGGCCAAACAACAGCACCAGATCCTGGCGTGCGCAGTCGCGCGCCCGGCGCATCGCTTGCAGGGGTGCGCGCGTGATTTCGCGCGCCACCTCGACCGTGCGCTCGACTACTAACAACGGCGGCGCGAGCTCATCTACCAGACCGAGACGCAATGCCTGGGCCGAGTCCACCAATGCGCCGCGCGTCAGCAATTGCGCCGCCGCATGCGCTCCCACGATCCGCGCAAAGGCGGCCTGGATGAGAGGTCCCGGAGTCAGTCCCACCTGCACTTCGTTCAAGCCAATCCGATAGGGCTGCTCACCCGCAACGGCCTGTGCCATCACTCGGTAGTCGCCGTACAGCGCGAGTACCGTGCCGCCGGCCGGGCAATGTCCCGTGATCGCGTACAACAGGGGCACGCGGCAAGTCGCCAGCAGCGCCTGCAGCCGCCAGAGACTTCCAAAGTACTTGGCGATGCCACGATGATCGAGCTTGAGCAGCGCCGGAACATCGAGACCAGCCGAGAAGACGCCGTGCTGGCCACTGACGATTACAGCGCGCACCTCCTGATCGAGCGACGCCAGCTCATCGATAAGTGAATCGACAAGCGCCGGGTTGAGCCCGTTGACTGGCGGGCGATTGAGGCGCAACTCGCGGATACAGCCCGTGCCCGCCGGTGGCGCGAGTACGTGCTCATGAATCTCTAACATCCCGATACGCCTCCCAATCACTCGCCCGAATTGTCGGCCGCCACGAGTTCGCGCAATACCGTCGTCGCAAAACTGCCGGCAGGCAGCGTGAACCGTAGCCGCAGTGCGCTCGCCTCCAGCATATCGAATGCCAGATCCCCTGCCATCAACCTGAGCGCCCGCCGCTCGGGTTTCATCGCGGCACGCTCGATCAGCTGCAGCGCCGCGGGAAATCTCGCAGCGACACTCGCCTCGAGCAGAGCTGGTGCCGCGCCCACCAGTTGCCGCGCAGCACTTTGCTCGGAGGCGCCGCACAGCGGCCCGGTCGGGTGCAGATCACCCTCCAGCACGCGCGCGCGCAACGCATCGTCCAGCTCCGTCACCGGGAATACGCTGCCACTGCCTTCGAGATTGGCGGCATCGCCCGGCAACAACTGATTCCAGCTACCATCGCGCACTCGCTCGCCCAACACCGCGTTGAAAATCAACGAGCGCGCCGTGGAGAGCACGTAGCCCCGCGTGGATCGATCGCGCGGCAGATCCCCCGCCGCGACGGACCGCAAATTGTTCGCATCGCGACCGAACCGCTGCGGACCAAAGTAGTTAGGGACACCGGTCATTTTGATGGCGTCAAGTCGGGCTGCAAGTACCGCCGCTGCAACCGGCGCGCCGGCTGCGGTCCGCACATTGCGGATCCGCAGCTCGAACCGGTTGCCCGCGAGCGCGCCGCGGGGCAGTTTGCGAGTATGCCCGGTTGCGGCAAGTACTTCATAGCCATCGCCTGCGACATCCAACCAGGACTCGACGGTATCGCGACCGCGCGGCACGGTGAAGTGCTGCGTGGTTACAGCATGACGATCCTTGAGTCCGGCGAAACCGACATCGAACGGGCGACATTTCGCATGCCGTGCGAGTTCGCGCGCCACCCATTCGGTGTTGGCGCCGCATTTGCGTACCTGCAACATGACGTGTGGGCCATCACCTGCCGGCTCGAAGCCAAGCAGTTCGTCGACCACAAAATCCTCGGGGGCTACACGTATGCTACCCGCACCCAACGGTTCGCCATGGGCGCGTGGCGGTTCGAGCGCCACGGACAACCAGTCGTCAGGTAGCACTGCGCTTGGCAGGCACGGGCATCAACCCGGCTTTGGCGCGAGCAACACGACGGCCTGCGCCGCAACGCCTTCGCGGCGGCCCAAAAACCCGAGATTTTCCGTGGTCGTGGCCTTGATGTTCACCTGGTTCTCGCCGACCCCTAGCAGCTGCGCCAGCGTGCGGCGCATCTCCAGACGATAGGGCGCGAGCTTCGGAACCTCGGCGATCACGGTGATGTCCGCATTGCCGACGACCCAGCCGCGCACGCTCAGCATCTCCATGACCGTCGACACAAAGCGACTGCTGGCGACGCCCCTCCACAGCGGATCCGTATCCGGAAAATGCATACCGATGTCTCCGAGCCCGGCAGCGCCTAACAAGGCATCGCAAAGTGCGTGCAGCACAACGTCGCCGTCCGAGTGCGCGATGATGCCGCGTGAATGTGCCATGCGAACACCCGCCAGTACGATCGAATCGCCTGGCCCGAACGCATGCACGTCGAATCCTGTGCCGATGCGCATGCGGGTAGCTTACTCCGCCGCGTGCGCCTTGCGCACTTCGAGCAGCGCCGTCACGAGCGCGAGATCAGCGGCGGTCGTCACTTTGATATTGCGGGCGTCGCCCGGCACGAGCCTCGGCACGAGGCCTAGCCATTCGATCGCCTGCGCTTCATCGGTCGGCGTGCGGCCCGCGGCGAGCGCCGCTCCCAGAGCACGCTCAAGCAC
>JAGRJB010000317.1 GCA_020442965.1 Pseudomonadales bacterium | reverse complement strand
TGGATCGAGCGCAACGATTCGGGCGGATCGGGCTCAGGCTACGTGCGCCTGACGAGTTCCGATTGCCCGGCGGACTATAACTACAGCTGTCTGGAACTGAGAGCGAACGGTCCGTCGAATGTCTCGGTCGAGCGGTCCATGGAACTGATGGGCGTCCATGACGCGTTCATGTTCTTCGACTACAGCGTTTCGAACGTCACGTCGACCGCGGAATTCGTCATTGAAGCCTCGGCGGACGGTGTCAACTGGAGCCAGCCGCTGGCACGCTACAGCAAGGGTGGAACCGGTAAAGCCGGCTATTCGACAGCGGTCAATATCACACCGTACGTCTCTACCAACACCGTTATCCGCTTCCGCGTGACGGATTCCGATCCGACGGCGAAGTTCAAGGTCGACAACATCGGCGTCTGGTTCCGCGCCGGCACCTACGCGCGGGATGATTTCGATTCACTCAACTACAGTGGTAGCTCCTGGGGCAACGAGTCGTGGGCAGGTAGCTGGTCCGAAGTCGGCGACGGCAACGGTGCGCCGAACGCTGGCAACATCCGCATTCAGAACAATGCTGCTTGCCCGGACCCGGCATCGCCCTGTCTCGGTATCGCAGCGAGCACTGCCAATGCGTCCATTTCACGCGGCATAGACCTTACGAATACTTTTGCCGCCGAGCTGCGCCTCGACGGTCGTATCGTCTCATCGAGCCCGGCGGGCGAGATCGTCCTCGAAGCAACGGCGGATGGGTCAACCTGGACTCAGCTTGATCGTTACTCGGCTGCACGGCCGGTGATGGACGTGCACTACGACCTTAACCGGTTCCGCACCGCCAATGCGCGCCTTCGCTTTCGCGTCACACAGGCCGCGCCAGGAACGGCTCTTTATCTCGATGGGCTCGAAGTCTCCGTCGAACGCAACCAGCGCGACGACTCGCTCGGCCACGGCACCCACATCGCCGGCATCATCGGTGGCAATGGCGGCTCGACTGGCCTGTATCCGGGCGTGGCGCGCGGCGCGCGCATCTACGACGTGCGCGTGCTCGACAATCGCGGTCACGGCAGTGCCGCAGACCTGTTAGCGGGTCTCGACTGGATCGTATCGAACGGCGCGGCGAACGGCATCAAGGTCGTCAACCTGTCGCTTGGTTCGGGCGTATTCGAAAGCAGCTCGACCGATCCGCTGGTTCTGGCCGTCGAACGCCTGTGGGACGCCGGCATGGTCGTCGTCGCATCGGCGGGTAACAGCGGTCAATACGGCAACATGACCATCACGAGCCCCGGTACATCACGCAAGGTGATCACGGTTGGCTCACTGACCGATTCCGGCAG
>JAGRJB010000316.1 GCA_020442965.1 Pseudomonadales bacterium | reverse complement strand
AGGACATCGAAGACTACCGCGCGGCAGCCGACTTTCTGAATTTTAGCAATGTCGACATCGTTTGTTTGCAGCACGAGTTTGGAATATTCGGCGGTCCGTGCGGCAGTCACATCTTGGCGCTCTTGCAAGACCTGCGTATGCCGATTGTCACCACGCTACACACCGTTCTGTCGGAGCCCAGCCAAACGCAGCGTGCCGTCATGACTCAGTTGATTCGGCTTTCCACTCGACTCGTTGTCATGACCGAGCGATGTCGAAGGACCCTCATCAACACCTACTCTGTTGATAGCGCACAAGTGGACTTGATCGCGCACGGTATCCCCAATGCACCTGATACCGACCAGAAGGTATTGAAAGAGCAATTCAATGTCGAAAACAAGGCGGTGGCACTGACGTTCGGATTGCTTTCTCCCGGCAAGGGAATCGAGCACGTTCTGCAAGCGATCCCGGAGGTTGTGGCCCGCTTCCCAGATTTCATCTACCTTGTGCTCGGTGCGACGCATCCGAACTTAGTCCGCGAGCAAGGTGAACGTTATCGGATCAGCTTGGAGCGGATGGCGAAAGAGCTCGGCATCACGAAGCACGTGAGCTTCTACAATCGTTTCGTCGAGCTGGAGGAGCTAACTGAGTTCATTGGGGCCGCTGATCTGTACATCACCCCCTATCTGAATGTGCAGCAAGCCGTTTCGGGTACGCTGGCCTATGCGTTTGGTTGCGGCCAAGCAGTCATCTCGACACCCTACTGGCACGCCGAAGAGTTGCTCGCCGATGGTCGAGGAGTGCTAGTTCCCTTCGCGGACTCGGCTGCGATCGCTCGAGAAATCATCGGTCTGATCGGTGATGACGAGCGGCGGCTGGCGATGCGCGCGAAAGCATATGCGCTGGGTCGCAGTATGCGCTGGGGTCACGTATCGGAGTTGTACCTTCATTCATTCCGCCGGGCTCGGGAGCAGCTCAACAGTCAGCTTAAGCCGTTGGCAGTTCGGACGCTGGATGAGCAACCACTGGCGCTGCCCAAGCTGCAGCTCGATCACCTGCGGCGCCTCAGTGATTCTACAGGTGTAGTGCAACACGCAATCTATACGATTCCTGATCATGCCCACGGCTATTGCACCGATGACAACGCGCGAGCTTTGATTCTGACCGTCCTGCTCGAAGAGCAAGGTAAAGAGTCCGCCGAGCTGCATTCACTCGCCTCTCGTTACGCGGCGTTTCTCAACTTTGCCTTCGATCGGGACACATGCCGCTTTCG
>JAGRJB010000315.1 GCA_020442965.1 Pseudomonadales bacterium | reverse complement strand
GTAGAAGTGAAAGAAGTTGGCCAGTTTCAGTGCCAACAGGTCCTGCGGATAGTCGGCCAGGATCGCCTCGTAAATGCCCGCAGCGCCACGCAAATCCCCGCCGATCCATGCATCGAGCCCGGCGCAATGCAGCCGCTCACGTTCAGTTGCAAGGCAATTGTTAGCGGCGCGCGCAGCGGCCAGCGCGCCCTGCGCGCGCGGCAAGAGCGCAGGAATCGCCATGAACTGAAAGTACAGGCCCTTGAGAACATGCGCCATCGGCATGTCAGCATCCGCCGCGAACGTCGCCTTCAGACAGGCGCCGATGTCACGCCGAAAACCAGCGTAGGCCGCGACGGTCTCATCGAAGCACTGGACAGCGCGCTCGCTCGCCGCCGTGAACTCAAGTCCAAGATCATTTCTCATCAGGAATTCACCGATAATTTGAAGCCGAGCGATTTCGACAGATCGATTTCGTTCCGCAGATCTGCGTCGCTCAAAGGATGATCCGCCAGCCAGTCCTTGGGGAAGTCGAGTTCGAGCGCACGCTTGCGCGGCACGAGCGAGATCGGTGGAAGTTTGGTCGGGCTGCGCCCGCGGTGGAGCAACACGGCCAGCCGCAGCAGAATGGCGATGAACGGGATTCGCGTGTCCCAGGGCGCGCGCAGTTCGGTCAATCGCGCGGCATCTGGCTTGCGTCGATGCAACGCGACGAGCTGCGAGAGCAGCATTTGTTCGTCACGCGTAAAACCCGACATATCAGCGTGCTCGAGCAGATATGCGCCGTGCCGATGGTAGCCGCTGTGTGCAACATCGAGACCAATCTCATGCAGGCGCGCAGCCCAGCGCAGAATCTGTTCGCAATCGGGATCGCCGAGATCCCATTTGGCCTCGACTTGCTCCAGAAACCGAATTGCGGTCATTTCAACCCGCTCCGCTTGCTCCGTATCGACGTGATAACGTTGCTGCATGCCGCGGACACTACGCTCGCGCGCGTCCTCGTCGGTGTATCGACCTAACAAATCGTACAGCAAACCCTCGCGCATCCCGCCCTCCGCGATCCGCATCCGGTCGATGCCGAGCTGCTCGAATACCTCCGCCAGAATCGCGACACCACCGGCGAACGACTTGCGCCGGTCCGCATCGATCGACTTGAGGGGCAGATCGCGAATGTAATCGATCGCGGTCAGCTCAGCGAGAATCTGCTCGAGTCCGCCGCGAGTGATTTCGGTCGCCGCCGGATCCAGTTCACGCACGGCATCCCCGATCGCGCGCACCGTGCCCGCACTGCCGACGGTCTCGTCCCAGCCGCGCCGCCGGAATGCCGCCTGGTACGGCTCGATCGCGAGCCGCGCGGCCAAGCGCGCCCGCGCCACCCGCTTTTGCGACAAGCGCCCATCGGCAAAACACTGCTCGCTCAGACGAACACAGCCGATCGTCAAGCTCTCGAGTGCGAGAGGCGTATGCCCTTCGCCGATGATGATCTCGGTGCTGCCGCCGCCGATATCACACACCAGCCGACGATCGGGCGCAGGCGGCATGGTGTGGGACACCCCGGAGTAGATTAGCCGCGCTTCTTCGATGCCCGAGATAATCTCGATCGGGTGGCCGATGGCCGTACGGGCGCGATTGAGAAACGAATCGGCGCGGCGCACCACGCGCAGCGCACTGGTGCCCACGACTCGCATGCTGCTCGCCTGCATGTCGCGCAGGCGCTGGCCGAAGCGCTCGAGACAAGCCAGCGCGCACGCCGCAACTTCCTTGTTGAGCCGCCCATCGGGCTCGATTCCTGCGGCAAGCCGCACCATCTCCCGCAGTTTGTCGAGGACGACGAGCTGCCCGTGGCTGTGACGCGCCACGACCATGTGGAAGCTGTTAGAGCCGAGATCTACCGCCGCGAGTACATCGGGGACGGACTTCGCGCCCCGGCGCACCACCAGCGTCAGTGATCAGGCAGCCGTGAACGATGAGCCGCAACCGCAGCTCGTGGTGGCATTGGGGTTACGAATGACGAACTGCGAGCCTTCGAGGCTCTCCTTGTAGTCGATCTCCGCGCCGGTCAGATACTGGAAGCTCATCGGATCGACCAGCAACGTCACGCCCTGGTTCTCGACGCGAGTGTCGCCTTCCTGCTCGGCCTCGTCGAATTCAAAGCCGTACTGCAAGCCCGAGCAACCGCCACCCTGCACGAATACACGCAACTTGAGGTTGGGGTTGCCCTCGGCCGAAATCAAATCCGCCACTTTGCGCGCGGCTGAGTCGCTGAAAACGAGAACATCGGTTGTGATCATGAAAGCAGCCTGTCGAGCGGGTCGAATAAGGGTTTAGAGCGACAGTCTAGGTAATCGTTCCGAGCGGGTCAAAGAATGCCTGCGGCAGCGACTACCGCCAACGACGAACTAGGCGACTTTGGACGCACCGGTCAGGATCTCGTCGTCGCTCAACGCGGCGGTCGAACCCGACGCACTGCTCAGCACGGGCTGGGCTGCTCGAGCACCCGCGAGCGGCATCAGCTTGCCGGTGATGATCGCTCCCGGGGCCATTTCGATGATCCCGTAGCTCACATTGCCGTTGACGCGGGCTTGAGCGCCCATCACGACCCGCTCGCGCGCAAAAATGTCGCCATTCACGCTGCCGTTCAAGACGACACTCGCCGCCTCGACGGTCCCATCGACACCGCCGTGCTCACTGATCGACAACGCTGACTTGCCGTCCGCAACGCCGCGAATGTTGCCCACGACCCTGCCATCGAGATGCAGTCCACCCGAAAACTCCATGTCGCCGACCAGTTTCGCGGACTTGCCTACGAGCGTATCAATGCGCGGGTTCGTGTGTTTCTTGCGACCAAACATACCGGGACTCCCTAACTAGCTTCGACATTCCAAACGAGCGATTGCTGCAAAGGTGCTACGCCGCGCCGACTGGAGCGCACCTCGATCTGCAATTCCTCGGGTTTCAAATCGGCCGGCAGAACGATTTCCTCGTCGATGTTCTCGAGATAGCGAAACGTGAACGGCACTTCGCGTCGCTTGCCGCCCGTGAGTGCCGCAAAATCGAGCCGCTCGCTCTTGCCAGCCTGTTGGCCGAGCACCGCGAGCGTCACGTTGCCGCTGACGACCGCATCGGGCCGGACTGGCTGCACCAGCGTCAGACGCACGTGAAACGTATTCGGCTCATCCGCTGCAGCAATGCTGAGATTCTGCACCTTCACTTCGCTCGCGTTTGCGCCCTGCGTCACGATGCCGCGATAAAAGGCCAGTTCCTGACTGAGGCTCGCAACCTGAGCCTGCAGTTCGCCGATCGTGCGTTGAACCTCGAGGCGCTCTCGGGACTGGCCGATATCGGCCGTTTCGAGGTGCGCAAGCTTGCCGTGCAGCTCGTCAAGGGCGGCATCCCGTTGCGCCAGCTGCTCAGTCAGTCGAGAACGCTCGCGCAGTGCTTCCAGACTGTCATAACCTGCGTTGTAACGGCCCACCTCGAACATTGCGTATAACGCCGACAGAATGGCGATCGCGATGGCCCCGACGGTGAACCACCGTCGAGCGGGCGCGTAGGCTCTGACAACTAGCTGCGGGGGAAGCTCGGCCATGGTCGGACGGTAAGCGCGGCGTCAGGCCGGCAGCGCCGAGCTCCGCTGCTCCCACCACTCTGGATACGGTGGCGGCCCTGCGGGATGCGCGAGCGGTGCCAATTCGTGCAGGGCCTGCACATAGACGGGTCGTTTGAAAAAAATGACTTCCCGAACCGGTTCCCACCAGGTCGTCCAGCGAAACTGGTCGAACTCTGGCTCGCCCGTGTCATCGAAACGGATCGGCAATTCCGCTTGTGTGCAACGCAACAAAAACCAGCGTTGCTTCTGGCCAATGCAAAACGAGTCAGGCCCGCGGCGTCGATATCGTTTTGGCAAGTCGTAACGCAACCAGTCGCGCGTTGCGCCCACCAATTTCACCGCACTTCGGTCCAATCCGATCTCCTCCTTGAGTTCACGGAACAGGGCTTCTTCGGGCGCTTCATGCAAGAGCACGCCGCCCTGCGGGAACTGCCAGCCGCGACCACCCACCCGCCGGCCCAGAAAGACCCGGCCATCAGGGCGCATCAAGACAATGCCCACGTTGGCGCGGTAGCCGTCAGCGTCGATGCAGTCTGTCATGCGGTCCTTTTTACCTGCCCCGCCCCGCGACGACAAGCAAATGCCTCCCAGCAAGCAAACAGCGCTGACGCTAGGTGACGGCGACGGACTCGCATTCCACTCGGTCGCGGCCGGCCCTTTTCGCGCGATAGAGCGCGGCATCGGCCGCCGCTATGAGCCGGTCGGCGACCGCATGCGGGTTGCGCTCGCCTGACACGGGGCGGCACGCCGCCACGCCGATCGAGAGCGTTAGTGCGATCGCGGTGTTATCTTGCAGCGCGATCGGTGCGGTGCCAACGGCCGTGTGAATTCGCTGCGCCAACGCCCTCGCGTCGTCGACGCCGGCCGCGGGCAACAGAACGGCAAACTCATCGCCCCCGTAGCGGGCGCCCGTGTCGCCGCCGCGGATCTCATGCTCAATTCGCCGACCGATTTCCGTG
>JAGRJB010000314.1 GCA_020442965.1 Pseudomonadales bacterium | reverse complement strand
CCATCGAGAGCGTCGCCCGGAATCGCACGCTGCTGTTACGTAATTTCTACCAACATCGCCTGACGGCGCTCGAGGAAGGGCGGCGATCGCGCGAGCGCACGATCATCATTCCGACCCAACTCGACCAGGGGACGGCTGACAAGCTGGCAATGCAGTTGGCCGGGCAGGGCATCGAGATTGGTCGTGCGGCGGCCGGTTTCTCGGCCTGCGGTCGCTCGTTCGCGGCCGGGAGCTATGTCATCGACAGCGCGCAACCGGCGGAACGCTTGATTCGTGTGCTGCTCGATCAGCGCGTACCGCTCGCGAAAGACTTTGTGGTCGAGCAGGAGCGTCGTCGCGCGCGCAATCGCCCGGACGAGATCTACGATCTGACCGCGTGGTCCATACCTCTGCTATTCAACACCGACATCGTACGTTGCGCAGGCGCGGCGCGTGCCGAACTCGTCGCGGTGAACGCCAACTCGCCACCCGCTGGCCGGCTCGAAAATCCGGATGCGCGCCTCGCCTTTCTGGTGCCCTGGGGCGATACGGCGGCAGCGCGGCTACTGATCGCTGCGCAGCGTGCCGGCATCCGTGTCGCATCGGCGGATCAGTCCTTCGTCCATCAGTCACGGCGCTACCCGGCTGGCACTTTGGTCATTGCGTTGGCCGGCAACGACGCAGGTCTAGGCTCTACCCTCGCGGCGCTGGCCGCGACAACCGGTGCGCAGGTGATCGGGATCGATGATGGTTGGATCACGGATGGACCTTCGTTGGGCTCCGCCAAGGTGGTTAATATGCCGGCACCGCGGATTGCGATTGCCTGGGATGACCCAACGGAGCCAACGGCGACCGGCGCACTGCGCTACGTACTCGAGCAGCAGTTCGGTCAGCCGGTCACGGCAATTCGAGTCGCGATGCTGGGCAAGGCGGATCTGTCGAGATTCGACGTGCTGCTGCTGCCCGAGGGGCGCTACGAAGATCGCTGGGGCGAGGAGGAGGGCGAGAACCTCGCAGGCTGGGTTAGCCGCGGCGGCGTATTGATCGGCCTCGGTCGGGCGCTGCACTATCTCGCCGATCCGGCGACCAAATTGTTCTCTGCAAAACGAGAGGATGCGGCCCAGCCGCCGGAAGCTGGAGCAAAAGAGAGCCCGGATGCCAGCAATTCGGGGTCCGATAATGAAGATTCTGCTGAGGACAAGAAGACCGTGCCTGGAACAATCCTTGTGGACGCTGCAGCCGCCCAGGCAGCGATCCAGCCGGCGCAACGCGAACCGGACGCCGTCGCCGGCGTCATCGTCGCAGCCACCGTGGATCAGGAGCATTGGCTGAGTGCCGGTGTTGCGCCCAGAGTGTATGCGTTGCTGCAGGGTCGTGATATCTACTCGCCCGTGAAACTCAACGAGGGCGTCAACATCGCGCGCTTTGCAGCGGCGGACGAGTTGTTGGCGAGCGGCTATTTGTGGCAAGAAAATCGGCAGCAACTCGCCTTCAAGCCGCTGGTGATGATAGAGCCGCGCGGCCGTGGTCTGCTGATCGGCTTCACCACCGACCCAGTCGTTCGCGGTTTCGCCGACGGCCTCGATCTTCTGCTCATGAACTCAATCTACCGTGGGGCCGCGCACGCCTCGCCGGTGCGTTAGTAGCATTCGATGGCCTTGAGCAGCTACTTTGCGACGCGCATCTACGCGGCGAAGCTGGTGCGCGGCGACGGGCGCTCGTTCAACAATAGCCTATTGCGTCAATGTGAACAGATTCGTCACGATGACCGTGCGGGTCAGCGCTGGTCCAGAGCCAACTATCCGAGCGGGTTTACGTCGTATGGATCGATGCACAAACTGCATCTTTGGACACCCGCCTTCGAGGCGCTGGAGCGTCGTATCCGTCCGCATGTGCGTAAATTTGCCGGCGCGCTGGAGTTTGATCCGCAAGAGCGCGAACTGGTGATGACGGACTGTTGGGTGAACATCATGGGAGAGCACGCCGCACATGGGCTGCATCTGCATCCGCACGCATCGGTCAGTGGTACCTACTACGTACGTACGCGCAAGAACTCGCCGGGACTGAAATTCGAAGATCCGCGTCTCGATCGTTACATGGCGGCTCCCCCGCGACTGTCCGGTTGTCGGCCGGAAAATCAGACCTGGGTGACGCTGCCGGCCGTTGCGGGGCAGGTAATCCTGTTTGAGAGCTGGCTGCGTCACGCAGTACCGGCCAACCGCTCGCGGTCGGAACGTGTGAGCATCAGCTTCAACTACGGCTGGTTCTAGGCGCTCTAGCGCAGCGCGCGGCGGGTGGTTGCCGCCATATTGTGACGAGCGTCGCAATCCACACTCCTCGAGAGAATCGGTTCGGCGCAAGCTGCGGATCGGTTCGCACTGCACCAGACACCAATTACTTATGGTGTGCCATCACCCAAGTCCGGCCACGACCGGGCATCCTGGATAGTGTTGCCGCTGTAAATGTCGTCCAAGAGTACTGATCCCGCCGCCGACGTACTTCGTCAGGCCTGCACGCGCCTCGGGTGCGCAGCCGTGGCGGTGGTGGTCGCGGATTCGCGCGCGCGCAAGCTCTGGGCACCCGGTGAGTCGGAGCGCGAGTTCGCGGTGGGGCAACTGCGCATAGTTGGTCAGGAGCTTGCGCGCCGCGCAGTCGCAGACGGCGCGCCGATCGTTACCAACCGACTTCGCCACACTGAAAAGGGCGCCGTTGCCTGCAAGGTGGCAGTGGTGCCACTGCGCAATGCCACTGGCAGCGTCGTTGCGGCGATGGTTGCGCTCAATCGCCCCGAGTCCGCCGGCTTCGATGATGCCACGACCAGACACCTGGAGAAGTTCGCGCTGTCCCTGGCGCGTGCCAATGCGTCGGTCGATGCGCGGCTCTCAGGACTGCTCGCCGCGCCGGTATTTCAGGCGACGGCCGACAATTGGCTAACGACCAGCGCGGCCGGGCGTCCCTATTGCATCGCTTACGGCAATATCGATCGCATGCATCTAGTCAACGACGTCGCGGGCTTTGAAGCTGGCGATGGCGTGATTCGCGACGCAGCTGCCGCAATACGTGCACGTCTGCGCCAGGAGTCTGCTGCTACCAGTCGCGGCTCCGGCGATCGATTCACATTATTCTTGCCTGACCGCACGGCCGAGCAGGCGCGTCAGCTCGTAACCGACATCGGCAAGGATGTCGCGGTGCGCAGCGCGGACCATGTAGGGCCGAAGCATCCTGTTTCGATGTCGTGGGGAATTGCGCCAGCCGCGGTGGGCAATGAAACGCTGAATGCAGCGCTCGCCGCCGCTGAACTGGCCTGCCGCACCGCCAAGGATCGTGGCCGAAATCGGGTTGAGGTTTACGAACGGCAGGACGCCAGCATGTTGCGTCGTCATGACGATGTCTCTGCCATTGGTCGACTACAGGACGCGCTGCGCGATGGGCGTGTCGAGATGTTTGCGCAGACGATTGTTCCACTCTTGAACGATCAGTTGTTACCCAGCTATGAGTTGCTCGTGCGCTTGCGTGATCCGGCGGGTGCAATCGTTGAGCCCGCCGCCTTCATGTCGGCCGCGATGCGCTATCAGATGCTGCCGGACATCGATCGAGCGGTCATCAAAACATCATTTGGTCAGTTGCGCGATCACTTCGCGAAAACGCCGGATTCGCAACTCTCCGTGTCGATCAACCTGTCGGGCCCGACGATCTGCGAGCCCCAGTTTCTCGAGTTCATGTTGGCTGCGTTGGCCGAGTATCAGATCGACGGGTCGCGTTTGGTGCTCGAGATGACCGAGGCCGCCGCCGCCGCCAACATGGAGCGCGTGCAGAAATTCATGCGCAGAGTGGGAGCCGAGGGTGTTCGCTTTGCGCTCGACGACTTCGGCACGGGCGTCAATTCGCTGTCCTATCTCAAGAGCCTCGATATTGGCACGATCAAGCTGGATGGCTCCTACGTACGTGATATCGAGCGCAATACACGCTCGGAGGCCTTGGTGCGCGCGATCGTGCAACTGGCCGACGGCATGGGCATCGTCACGGTCGCGGAGTACGTCGAAACGCAGGGTATTCGCAAGCGCCTGACGGAACTTGGTGTGCAATTCGGGCAGGGGTTCGCCATTGCGCGACCCGCGCCGCTGGCCGATGTACTAGCGTCGCTCGCAGATCACGATCCAGGCAGGGTTGCCCGCGCCAGTTAGTCGCATCACAGGGTTGCCATAACGTGGCACACTGCCGGCTCCGCTTTGCCATTCGGAGTCTGGGATGAAAACAAGAGCTGCGCTGGCCTGGGCTGCAGGTAAGCCGCTGGAAATCGCCACTGTCGAACTCGAGGGCCCGCGGGCCGGCGAAGTGCTGGTCGAGATGCGCGCCACGGGCGTCTGTCACACCGATGAGTTCACCCGCACGGGTGCCGATCCGGAAGGACTCTTTCCGGTCATCCTGGGGCATGAGGGCGCTGGCGTTGTCGTTGACGTGGGCGCCGGTGTCGCCAGTCTGAAGAAGGGCGATCACGTGATTCCGCTCTACACGCCAGAGTGCCGCCAGTGCAAGTCCTGTCTGTCCCGAAAGACCAACCTTTGCACCGCCATTCGCAGCACACAGGGCCTGGGCGTGATGCCGGACGGTACCAGCCGGTTTTCGGTCGGCAAGGACAAGATTCATCACTACATGGGCTGTTCAACGTTCTCTAACTACAGTGTTCTGCCCGAGATCGCCTTGGCCAAGATTCGCGAGGACGCGCCGTTCGACAAGGTGTGTTACATCGGTTGCGGTGTGACGACCGGGATCGGCGCGGTGATCAACACCGCCAAGGTGGAAATCGGTGCGAAGGCCGTCGTCTTCGGCCTCGGCGGCATCGGGCTCAACGTCCTCCAGGGGCTCAGGCTCGCCGGCGCCGACATGATCA
>JAGRJB010000313.1 GCA_020442965.1 Pseudomonadales bacterium | reverse complement strand
CGACGTTGTCCTCTACCAGCAAGATTCGCGTTACGGCTGGCGGTCCAAGGACAGAATTCGCAGCAGCTCCTGGCGCGTCAGTGTTCTTCCCGATCAACATCGGCAACCGCACGGTGAAGGTGGCGCCTTGATTGAGTCCAGCGCTCTGGGCGTGGACTGTGCCGTCGTGCAACTCGACGATCCGGCGCACGAGCGTGAGCCCGAGCCCGAGTCCGCCGTGACCGCGGTCGGATGCAGGCTGCGCTTGCACGAAAAGGTCGAAAATGGCTGGCAGCACGTCGGACGCGATACCCATACCATCGTCGTTGACGGTTAGCTCGGCGTGCTGGTCAACACCGACCAGCTCGACTCTGATTCGCCCACCCTCAGGCGTGAACTTGCTGCTGTTGATAAGCAGATTGACCACCACCTGTTCGAGCCGAGTGGCGTCGCCCTGCACATAGACGGCGGTGTCGGGCAGCGCCATGTGCAAATCTTGATTCCGCGCTTTGATGACAGCACTCGCTTCCTCGACGGCGAGCGTCGCCACGTTGCGCAGGTCGACTAGATTCCGCTCGATCGAAATGCCGCCGGTCGTTATGCGCGCGATATCGATCAGGTCGTCGAGCAGACGCGCCTCTTTCGCCAGCTGACGATTCATGATCGCTAGCGCAAACTCGACGGTTTTCGTGTTGGCCTTGCCGCCAGCGATGATGTGTAACGCGCTGCGCATTGCGGCAAGTGGATTGCGCAGCTCATGGCCTAACATCGCCAGAAACTCAGTGGTGCGCTCGTGAGCTGCGTGCAACGAATCCAGCGCTTGCTTGCGTTCGGTCTCGTCTTCGAACGCCAACAGGGTCAGACTTTGACCCCGCCACTCGAGGCGCCTCGCGTTGAGCAGCATGTTCCGCCGGCCAATCGCGGGAAAGTCGTGCGTTACCTCATAGTCATCGAACGGCGCATTTGACGCGAGCGTTTCCTCAAGCAACCGGCGTAGGCCAGGAATGTCCCATTGTCCGTCTTCCAGCTCGTAGAGCAAGCGCCCTTCTGATTTCGCCGCGTCGGTCTTGAAGAGCCGGTCGAAGCTGCGATTGGTGCGCTTCACGCATAGCTGCTCATCGAGTATCAACAGTGGTTCCCGGACGGTGTCCACCACGGCGTCAGCGAAGTCGCGCGACGCGCGTAACTCGTTAGACAGTTCGACCAGGTCAATGTTGCGATAGCGCAGCTCATCGTTGGTCGTCGTGAGTTCCTCATTGAGCGACTGCAATTCTTCCTTGGCGGTTTCAAGCTCCTCGTTGGTGCTTCGGAACTCCTCGTTGCTGGAGAGAAGCTCTTCCTGCGCTGACTTGAGCTCCTCGAGCGAACTGAAATGCTGCTCGATCAAGCTGCGCGTATAAGCCTGGCTGCTCTCGAGTTCGGCGGCTAGCCTTTCAATCGCTTGTGGCTCTTCGTGCTGCCCGGTGGGCGCCGCCGGCTGGCTTGTCCCACGGGCTGAAACCACTGGCAGAAAGAACACCAGAAACCAATTCGGCGGAGTTTGCGCGGTGGCGATCGGCACTACTTCGATGTCGATCTCGCGCTCACCATCGGCGCTTGGCAGCCGCAGGCCTAAACTGCGTACCGGGTGAGCATCCTGACGAGCTTGTTCAACCGCGTTGCTGATGGCAACTAACAGTTCCGGACGGGCGAGCTTTTGTAGACTGACGGTCGGCGGACCGTCCGGGTTGGCCAGATACGGACCGGTCTCGCCGCGGAATTGTACGACGTTCAGCTGTTCATCGCATAAGACTCCGGCCGGCACGTAGCGTGACTGCGCAACCCGGTCGGCTTGGCGCTGCAATTGTTCCATGTTGACGGCGTGGCTCACGCCCTGCTCATCAGATGCGGAGAGTGTGGCTACCTGCCAACGTGCCGCCGAATTGAGGGTAAAATTCTGTGCCTGGCGCGAGACGGGCTTCTTACTGTAGATCTTCGATCGAGCCTCGTCGAGCGGGCGAAAAAAATGGGCGGATGCACCAACGGACTCAGCTCGGCCTAGTAGTAGGTAGCCGTCGCTGTTCAGCGCGTAATGCAGCAGCGGAAATAGCTGCTTCTGGGCCTGTTGCCCCAGATAAATCAGCAGGTTTCGGCAGCTCAACAAGTCGAGACGCGAGAACGGCGGATCGCGAGTGACATCGTGTCGCGAGAAGATGCAAAGCTCCCGTACCGATTTCTTGACGCGGTAACGCGAGTCACGCCTTTCAAAGAACCTCTCCAGCCGCTCGCTCGACACCTGACTCGCAATACTTTCGGCGTACAGGCCAGCACGCGCTGTGAGGATTGCAGTTTCGCTGACGTCGGTGCCAAAGACTTGAATTTGCAGGCCGACCGGCGGTTCGCCCAGAAACTCCAGCAGACTCATTGCGATCGAATAGACTTCCTCGCCGCTCGCGCAACCCGGCACCCAGATTCTCACCGGTCTCTTGGGGGGGCGGCTTTCCAACAGCCGCGGCCAAATGAACCGGGCCAGATCCGCAAAGCTCTCGGGCTCGCGAAAAAAGCTGGTGACGTTGATGAGGAAGTCATGGCAGAGCAATCGTGCCTCGCCGGGCTCTCGCGCTAGGCGCGCTACGTACTCGGCCATGCTCGTTGTATGGTGCAACAGCATGCGACGCTCTAACCGCCTGATAATCGTGCCGCGCTTGTACAGGCTGAAGTCGATATTGCACGCTCGGCTCAGCAGCCCGAAAACTTCGTTCAAGTTGACATCTGCATCAGCTGCGTCACGCGTGCGGTCGTCGGGACCGGTCTCAGACGCGACGATCTGATGGCGGCTGATCCGTAACAATTTTTCGCCGATCGAGGCGGGCGGCAACACGAAATCTGCAGCGCCTATTTCTACGGCAGACCGCGGCATGGCGCCGAAAGCCGCAGATTCCTGATCTTGCACGATCGCAATGCCGTTGCCGGCTTGGATTGCGCGTAAACCGAAAGCACCATCGGAGCCACTGCCGGACAGTACAATGCCAATGGCGTCCGGACCCACCTCATCGGCAAGCGATCGAAACAGGTCGTCGATCGGCATCGGCGTAACCTGATCGTTGCGCCGCTGTAGCTTGATGCGGCGCTCGCTCAGCGTCATGGTGGTATTGGGCGGTATCACGTACACATGGTTCGGTTCGATCAGCTGGCCGTCAACCGCTTCGCCCACCGGCATTTTCGTTTTCCTGGACAACAGCTCGCTCAGTGCGCTCTTGTGCGTCGGCGCAAGATGCTGAACTAACAAGAAGGCCATGCCAGAATCGATCGGCAAGTGTGGCAGCAGCTTGCTCAGGGCTTGCAGGCCACCCGCAGACGCGCCGATTCCAACCACTGCTCGGGATGCTGTCGTGGTTACTGCATCAGCCACGTGACGAGTCCCGCAGCTTGGCAGAAGATGCCACTGTAACGCATGCGGAGAGTGTACTACAGACTGCCTTTTCGGGCGGCGCGTGTCAGAGCAGCCAGGCTGCAATTGCGCCAGTGCCAAATGCAGCGAACATTTTTTCGACTACTGTTCTTGCTGAGTTTTTCATCTATCTAAAGTGTGGTTCAAGATGATTCGTCAGTAGTAAGCATGAATTGCCTAGGTACCTTCGGAAGTCCGTTCCGTACAAAGCTCGATTCTCTCACCAGAAGTGCCGTCTGCCATGTGGTGGAAAAGGGCGCCCTCAGAGCCGGGACCCGCACCTTTTGTCCACCACTCCAACTCGCCACCAACGTAACGCGCGCCACTGCCGGAAACCGCGATGTGCATGTTGTAGTTGCCACCCTTGTACTGGACCGTGGCCGAGTCGGTGGAGGGGTAGGTTGCGGCAATCGCTTCGCCACTCTCGCACCGATAGTTATGCACGGCGGACGTTGACGATGCCGCCCCAGGCGTCTGGGTTGCCACTTTGTCTTGCGCAGATTTTGCGCAGCCAGAAACGAGCAGGATCGAGGCGAGAGTGCAGGGAACTAAGATCTTGATGTGATTCTCCGTTCTATTGGTCGGTGGCCGCGCGAGCGAAGCGGCATGGTTGGTACTGGTTCACGACATCGGTTCGGGTTCTCGCGCCGGGCCGGTCGTCGGTGGCAGCGGGATGAACTCGCCGTTGTCGAGATCGGGCAGCTTCATTCGCCCGGCCACCCAGTCCTCGCGCGCCTGGTCGAT